>JBBRRF010000287.1:0-3195 GCA_038200885.1 Candidatus Nitrosocosmicus sp. | reverse complement strand
TTAGGTTAAACTTTTTCTCGATTTCTATATGGATTCACTTCCTTATACAACAACAGCAAAAGTGTAACCCATGTCCGTAAGCTATAATGTCACCTATGTCTGCAAGTACAACAGCTAATCCAATATATTTTTAATTCTTTATTGATGATATGAGTAACAAAACAATAACTCAACATCATGAAAATAAAGCACAAGAACATGCAGTAATTGCTATGATAGCCACATTTGCATTACTGACTTGTTCAATACTGCCTACAAACAATATATTCGCCTATGTGTCAACTACTCCTGAAAAATCTGGATGTAATCCCCAAACAGATACAGATTGTTTTCCAGATGAGATCGTGGCATTCGATAACCCCAGTAACACCCGTCTGTTAGTGCTAGATAGTCAAACCGCAAGCAGTAACACACCGACAGATAGTTCAGTAGATATTGAAGCGGATGAACTTGTAGTAGTAGGATGCAAAGGTGGAACAGCAGGTGAGGTCCCTGGAAAACCTGGTGTCTGCAAAGAGTAGCTAAAATACAAGTGCTATCCAGAGCAATAATCTATGTATTTTTATTATTTTTCACAATTAAACTTCCTATAGGTGATTTTAGACTATTTACTTCCGACAATACATATGACTTCGTTCCTAAAACTAATTGAATCTGAATTTTTATCAACAAAATTACTTGCCGCTTCAGTTATCGCCTGCAATATCTCTTTTCTTCTTTCTTCTGATTGGGTGGATAATACTACCTGTACTGGGGATGCTGTTTCAGATACAAAATTTGTAAATTCCTCTGCTGAATCAAACTTGAATATCATATCCTGTTTTTCCGTAATGAGATCTTTAAAACCTGAGTTAACAAAAGAATCCCTTAGCAAGTCTTCGTTAGATAAACTAAATGGACCAGGAGAATTTGGCGGAGGGGATGGGATACTTGTTTCTTTCATTAATATATTAAGCGGTACTGAAATAAAAGGAACCTTATCAGGAGACGCCCAAACTGCTGCAGAGAACCGTCCGTTATTTACCAATGATTTGTGGATATTTGATAAACCTGCTTTGACATTGGGTAAAAACATAAGGCCAAACCTACAGAGTGCTGCATCAAATGTCGAAGATGGCAGATCACTGGTTTCCGTGTCACCTTCTCTGAATTCTATCAAATCTTGTAGACCCATAGATATTGATCTCTGTTTTGCAACTGACAGCATTTGAGGTGATATGTCTATTGCCAATACATGTCCATTTTTCCCTATCGCATGTGCTGCCGTTATTGCTGGTTCTCCTATACCGGTGGATATGTCAAGGACTCTCGAGCCTTGTTGTATTTCCGCAAGTTCTATCAATCGTTTGCTTACTTTCTCGCCTGCCGTCTCAGTTATTTTCCACCACTTTAGCCATCCATTAGCTACGTTATTCCAGCCTTGACGCTGATCTTCCTTATACTTTGTTGGATCAATATTTGTCATGAGCTTCATTTTTACTAAAAATACAAAATATTTAATTATTGAGTTTATTCTGATGAGAATGGTTTCTATAGTGGAAATAATTTATGCTTACTTACTCCAAGGAATAAGCTGAAATTGCTATGTTTCAAAATGGAATTTAAAATTTTTAAAATAATAATACTATGGAGTTCAAGACAAATGTAAGCAAATCATCTTAAACGTTTAAATCATGTTCTAATTTATTTTTTTAAAATTAAATAGAAGGACAGATCTAACAAATCTGTTGAACCCTCTTACATACCATACTCAAACCCCCTTGGGGCCATGTAAATTTTACAAGTATTAGATCAGTTTTTTATAAATTTTACAAAAAGTATTGGGAAACAGATATCTTTGTTATTTTAGGAATTATTTCATCAGATGAATATAATTTGAGATAACAATTCTTAATAAAAATATAACCTGAGATTGTTCAAATACATTCAAAAAAAAGGCCATTATATTATTCGTACGCAATGATAAACAACAAAATCATGAAAGAAAGTAATATGGAAAGGCAGTATTCTGAATTTGGACAGGATATATTTGTTTTAGAATTGCTTGATTGGAAGCGTAATGGTTTCTTTCTTGATTCTGGAGCAGCAGATGGACTAATGTTAAGTAATACATACCTATTAGAACACCGTTATGATTGGAAAGGGATATGTGTTGAGCCTAATGAATCTTTTTTTAAAAGGCTGACAGATAATCGAAATTGCTATTGTTTAAACTACTGTCTTTATGATAAAGAACAATATGTTGATTTTTTAGAGGTGGGAAATACTCTCGGAGGTATAGTTGAAGAATATCATCCATCACACATGGATTATTTAAAGAAACAGACGAGTATTGAAGATCCAAGCTTTAAAATGAGTTCTGTAACAAAACTTACACGAACAATATCTCAGGTTCTGAAAGAGTGTAATGCTCCAAAAAACATCGACTATTGGAGTCTTGATACAGAGGGATCCGAATTATCAATACTAAAGAGTTTTCCATTTGAGGATTATGCAGTATCTGTCGTTACGGTGGAACATAATCATTATCCTATACGGAACGAAATTAATAAGTTTCTTGAATCTCGAGGATATGAGAGAATAAGAGAATTTGGAGTAGATGATTGCTATATGTTGGCTTAGATCGGCTCTCTTATTTTCTTCAAATCCTACTAAAAAGTAGCGATACTTCAAATGAACGATGCATTAAATATCTCATTGAAACTGTTACGGTCCACTCATATGGAATCCTTTTCTTTTTTTACCAAAGAATGCGGTAAATAAACTATCTGAAACAGATTATTATATCCACTGTTTGATTAGATCTCTTGCGTAATTAGCAGTGGTTAACCATATGTTTTATCCATCTCCGTTTTGGAACTAACAGACATTAATTATTCTGTAGTTAATCAGTCCTGATACTATATCTGAAACCCTATCATACTTTATCAATTTATTCCTAAATACATCATCATTATTCTGTACTTCTTTATCCTGCAGATTGCATGTTCCACAACTATCCTTTTTCTGGAATGGTTCCTGTTGTATTCTTTTTCCTGTACAGTAAGTTCACAATCTCTCTCCTTTTTAAAAGGTAAGGATGATTTTTGTTCAGGAAAGTCTTTTTCTACTCCCAGAAAGCTAAGATCATACATACTCATTACATCCTTTGGAATATCAGGATGATTCTTTTTATAGACCTTGTAATCATGTCTT
>JBBRRF010000286.1:0-3199 GCA_038200885.1 Candidatus Nitrosocosmicus sp. | reverse complement strand
AGTCCTGAATACCCATGGAAGAGTATATTATTAAATATGAGGATCTATATGTTATTCATATTCAGAAATCAAGAAGATGACGATGGTAATACCTCGGGTAAAGGCCATACCAACTCCAATAAAAAAGGGAATATGCGACCTCCACTGAAAATCGTAGATTAGTGTGGGAATACATTGTATGGCCCTTAATCCTAAAGATTAACAGAAATTATTTTACATCGAGTGAATATCACAGGATCAGAGACAAAGTTTCGATAGAAAGGAATATTTCTACTTCAAAGGTATCTGGAGGGTTGGTATCACTATTACTTAAAGGAATTCTCACTCAAGATAAGAAATATTATTCAATCCATTACAAATTAATTCCATATTTGAGAATAAAATCCCATCTGGATTACGGAACAGTTTTGAGAGAAACTTGTTCTAAAAAATGAGCGAGATATGTTAAATAAAGTAGCGGCTAGAATTCATTCATTTTCGTCTATATTTTTTATTCCTTTTCCTCAATGTCTCACGGATTAGTTATGGTCCTAACGGGGCGTTAATCTTATCACACTTAAAAAAGTTTAAGACTTCATTCTTTTCTGCTTAACATATATCATTTCCTATAGATTCACCAACCTTTGGAACATTAATTATGTTTTGATCTAATTGTATGAACTATTTTTCATAGTTACCAAGCATGTAATTTTTCATCGTTTTGTATTAATTCTAGTGAACCTAATCACAAATAAGATAATAAATGATATTTATGGAGTAACATTGCCTTCTTCTAAGACTTGTGTTAAAATCCAAAAAAACGGGCTAATTTTTTAAAGGAAGGCTAAATGAAAATGTAGTACCTTTTTCATCTTCATTGGTTTCAACCCATATTTTCCCACCATGAGCTTCGATAATGGCTTTACAGATGTAAAGGTCCAATCCGGTACTACCACTTTCTGAAGATGAGAAGAACTTTGAGAAGACTTTAGAATACAATTGAGGGTCTAGACCTTTACCGGAATCCTTTACCTTTACGATTATTTCTTTTAGGTAATTCCTATTTCCATTATCTTTGTAAATATCATCCCTACTAATAGTAATAACAATAGTACCTTTTTCGGTAAATCTAATAGCGTTGTCAAGAAGGTTGGTAATCACCTGAGTAATCCTATCTTTATCTGCTACTATCTTGATATCTTCCTTCTCTTTTCCTCTTTTAATTATGGATGCAGTATTATAATGGATACTCAGGTTTTCTTTATCTTGGCTAACCTGACTTTGGATGTCCTCTACAATGGTGATTATCAAGTCATCTAAATTGAACGGCTTTTTATCTAAAGAAAATTCATTATTATCTATTTTCGCCATATCCAATATATTGGATACAAGCTTCTGAAGCCTGCTTGCATTTCTCATGATACGTTTTGGATACTCCATATTGACCGATGGGTTGGAGATCATCATCTCACTGTATCCCAGTATTGCTTGAGTAGGGGTTCTTAGCTCATGAGCTGTAATTTCGATGAACTCCTTTTGCTTTAATGCAAGTTGCTTTATCTGCTCATTAGACGTGACGAGTTCTTTATTGACGCTCGCAAGTTCTTTATTTGTTATTGCAAATTTTTGAGTGTTTTCTGCTAGTTTGTCGTTGGCTGCAATAAGACTCTCTTCTATTTCTGTTAAATCTTTTTTTGTATTTTTTATTTCTTCAGTCTTTGTCCTAATTTCATTGCTTAAAATATAAAGAGATTCATTTGTCTCCTTTAATTCTTCAGTCTTTGTGTATAATTCTCCTGTTTTTATTTCGAGCAAGTCTTTCACTGACAATTCGTGTTTGTTTTTACCTTCCCCTATCGTAATGTCTAATCGTTGTATTTTATATAAGATATCTTAAATAATTTACTAATTAACCAAACGACTTTTGATTACGATTATACTCAATTGTCTCTGCGGATAAGACTCGTTAGACCACTTTATGTACTTCATTCATATGGAGGTATTATTAATTCCATAAACTACAGTGATCATGATAGAGACCGTAGTTGAAACAACATATTATTTAGTGCCAATCTATTTTTGGCATTTATGCTAAAATAAAAATCACTATTCTCATTAATAAGACCCAACTTAAAGGACCGATATCGTCATAAAGGTCACCGATCATGGTCCTGGCAATATGTTCAAATCAAGTAACTAGAATTGTTCTTCCACAGAATAGACAATTTGTTATCTCGTTGTAGTCTACAAATCCGTTATAGGGTTCCAGATCACTAGTCCCATTATGTTTTAAAATCTTCAACCATACTCCATTATTTTTGTTAGATATTCCCAGTACCCCATCTTCCATCATACTATTCACACCATCACAACATCACTCAATACTAGACATATCAAAAATATTTATTTTGTCGTTATAAATGTTAGTGAAATTTATTCATAAATGTGATTTGACATATTAGATAAATTTCTGAAAAATCCTTCTCTATTATTCTAAAAGGAAATGAATGAACCGGATTATTGCAAATTATACAAGAAATCAGGATTTGAACTTCTTTTTCTATGGGGATAGTCATCTGATCTTTTATAATTTTGCTTATGATTTGAAAACTCATTTCTGAAATTCCCGGGATTTTTAATATTTCTTGTCTTAGTTTTTCAAAATGGGTTTTATCACGGGTAATGGTTTTTGCTATTAAATTATATTTTCCACTGGTAATGTACAGGTTTGCTATTTAATCGATAGATTTAAGTTTCATTGCAACACTACTAGATTCTTTAATATCTGTTTTGATATATAGATCTCTTTTGCGTAATTAACATAAACAGCTTT
The DNA here is from genome assembly GCA_038200885.1 of Candidatus Nitrosocosmicus sp. Taxonomy (GTDB): domain Archaea; phylum Thermoproteota; class Nitrososphaeria; order Nitrososphaerales; family Nitrososphaeraceae; genus Nitrosocosmicus. The sequence continues at coordinate 387 of JBBRRF010000286.1, read as the reverse complement.
ATTTCTGTCTATCATATGTAAAGATGTCCTTTCCTTTTGTTATCCTATGACAAGTTATCCAGGAAAGCATTGCAGGTCAAGTCATTCACAGGTCTTTCGGTCTCACAGTTTGACGATATTTATAAAACAATAGAATCAAGGTATCCAAAACATGGAATAATATGCCTATCTCATGGAAAATATAGGTTGTAGAGCGTACTAAATTATGGTGTAGCAGATTTAGAAAACTGTTTACCAGGTGTGAACAGAAGAATGTTGAGAACAATCTTGGATTGGTACAGTTCTCTTGTTTTATTATTATATATAGAAAGATAATTTTGGGATAGGCTCTTAGATTATTACTTTAATGTGTATAGAAAAGTCATTTTATCAAGATAACGTAAATTT
>JBBRRF010000285.1:0-3202 GCA_038200885.1 Candidatus Nitrosocosmicus sp. | reverse complement strand
TCTTTTGTTGAATTGGAAGGAGACATTGCTATTATAGGTAATGGTGCTGGTTTAGTAATGTCCACTTTAGATATGGTTACAGATGCAAATGGAAAAGCCGGAGCTTTTCTTGATTTTGGGGGAGGAGCCACAAGCGAAACTATTTACGAAGCCCTTAAAGTCATAAGTAGACTTCCGAAAATAAAAGCAATCCTTGTGAATCTATATGGGGGAATTGTGCGAACAGATCTTGTAGCATTGGGTATTCTGGAGGCATATAAGAATAATATATTGACAGTGCCGGTATACGCCAGAATCTCAGGAGCGCAATCCGAAAAGGCAAAGGAATTGCTCAAAGGAAGCAAAGCACGCTTATTTGACACAGTAGAGGAAGCAATAAATGCTGTAGTCTTAAAAATAAATAACAACTAAACAAAGTGGGAGAATTTGAGCACACAATTTGATATTTTTAGAATTTTATCAGGGGATGAGTCTGATGCTGATTATGAAAAGAAACCTGTAATTATCCAAGGAATTACAGGCAGCTTTGGGTCAACACACACCAAACTAATGAGATCTTATGGAACGAATATTGCCGCAGGTGTCACACCGGGTAAAGGAGGTTCTAAATTCGAGGATGTTCCTGTTTTCAATACTGTGGAGGAGGCAGTAAAAGCATCGGGATCAGTTATATCTGGAATATTTGTACCTGCTCCCTTCTTTTATAAAGCAGCTAAAGAAGCTCTAGATAATGGGATTAAACTAATAGTAGCAATACCAGAACACGTACCAATTATTGATTCAATAAAAGTCTACGAGTATGCTCAGAAAAAAGGAGCGAGAATGATTGGACCAAATACTCCAGGAGTGATTATTCCAGGGATAATGAAAGTTGGAATCATGCCTGCTCAACCTTTTACTAAGGGGAAGACGGTTATATTTTCAAGAAGCGGGACCTTGATGTATGAAGTTTCATTTCATCTATCCAACTCCGGTTTTGGACAACGTTTAGGACTGGGAATAGGAGGCGATCCAATTAATGGAACTAATCTAATTGATTCTTTTGAATTAATTAGGAACAGAAAAGATGTTGATTCTGTGGTTGTGGTTGGTGAAATAGGTGGTGATGCAGAAGAACTACTCGCCGACTATATCGTAAGGACTAATTTCTCAAAACCTGTTGTTGCCTACATAGCAGGAAGATCTGCTCCCAAAGAAAAACGAATGGGTCATGCTGGAGCTATAGTTTACGGAAACTACGGGTCCGCCGATTCAAAAATAAATAACTATGCTAAGGCAAATGTTCCAGTTGCAAAAAGCCCAAGGGAAGTTCCGTTGTTGTTAAGGACAAAATTAAGAAAATAATCAAATAATCGAGAAAATCTATATTTTTATTAGTCCAACACCTTATGTACTGGGAACTCCATTTGGAAAAAAGATTTTGCACAAACTGTATGTTAAAAACTACACATGATTGGATAGAAGAAGTAGATGTTATTTACACCTATAAAAGAAAAAGGGTGTATAAATGTGGCAATTGTGGTTTCATATCAAAAAAAAGAGGTTTAAGACCTTCGTCTGAATCGGTTTATTAATATTAATAGATGGATATCTATTTAAAAACCTCAGGCACCAAAATCAGAAGGCTCATTTACTATAACTGGTTAATAACAAACTATTTACATGAAAAAAAGATATCTTGTTTATCTAAACAACAAGAATAATTATTTGCCACCAAACTCTAGTAACGTTTTACATTCACTGCGCATGCTGCTACAAAACTACAACCATGCAGTAGTCAGGGATATCCGGATTTCAAGTTATTTTATCGAGATAGACGTTAGTACACAGGACAATACATCACTGAGCCCGGATGATTATAATTTTTTTGGACCAATTAACATTTTAGGATCCTTGATCCGCCTAGAAGAATTGAATGAGGTGACCGATTTTATATCCAGAGAAGATGCTGTGATGTCATCAGTATTCTTATTCAACATGGAAAGGTACTGGAAGTCTCATGAAGTTCTCGAGAGTGTTTGGAAAGATTCAAAGGGACAAACAAAAAATCTTTTAAATGGGTTAATTTTAGTAGATGCGGCATATGTACACTTCCAAAAAGGAGAAAATGCAATTTTTTTCTCCATCCTAAATCGCTCTTTGGAAAAGTTCGGAGACTATTTAGAATATTTTTACGACATAAATATGGAATTATTGTTAAAGGATATCAACAAAATAATACATACCAAAAGTGTATCTATTATCAAAATACATCTGAAATAATATTGCATAAGAGGTGGGGAAGGGATTCGAACCCTTATATATTCGCTATCTGTATCTTTGAGTCTGCAGGCGAACGCATGGCCGCTCTGCCACCCCACCAGCTGTTTATTTTATCATTGATTGAAAACTTATATTTCTTTGGTAATGGTTTTCTATCTTTTCTAGATTATGGTTCAAACATTTCAATAACATCAAAAATGAGTACGTTCTCGACACTATATTGTTACTTGATAAAATTTTTTGATGCGAGGATTATATCTTCAGATTTTATAGTTTTCCGGTGAGCATGACTGGCCAATTGTACGGCCTGTTTAGCAATATTTTCGCTTAAGGCTTCTAAAATGCTTCTCAATTCATCTGCTGCACTATCACTCACCCTTTCGGCACCGTATTTTTTTATGATTCTGTGAATGGAAGCCAGAGCTATTTCCGATTCTGAGTTTATTGCCATTTATTCCATTAGACTTGTTACTTCGTTTATTAAACTCCTATGTAAAATTGATTCAATTAAAGAGTTCATTCTTACTACTACATATACATTCTTTATCAGTATTGGTCGTATGAATTTCAGACTCAGAATGCAATTTACCTTGACTCAAAATCAAGACAACATTGAGGTTCAGATAACTAGTAGATAGATTAATCACTTGTTAACAAAATCATAAACGAGAACTAATAATTAATTAGTTGAATCTAACAATGATCAAGTAATTTGTATTACGTTGATTCGCACATCCATTTGTCAGATAAATATTATCAGAAATATCATAGGATAATATTCGATTACATGCGCCAGGCTAATGTTCAATCAATTTGCGTGTCAGAAGATTTCAATTCCTCTGTAGAGGCATTATCATTAAAAGAAAAATTTTTTAAGGACTCTGATCTTTTGAAGGTTTTTGTTGGTTTACATCCACAGTTTGCAGCCGTTTCTTCTAAC
>JBBRRF010000284.1:0-3206 GCA_038200885.1 Candidatus Nitrosocosmicus sp. | reverse complement strand
GAAGGAATGATCGGATCTGTTAAGCACTTAAACGCTGTAGTCGCAGTTTTTCCTAATAAAATTGGAATATCGCAAAAAGTCCCATTTATTTACGAAATTCCAGTATCTGGAGGCGATAATCAGATCAAGTTTGAATTCTTAAAGTCTAAACTAGGTCAAGAAGTGAGAGTAACTGATGTTTTTAAGACAGGACAGAATATCGATGTTCATGGGATTACTAGGGGAAAAGGTGTAGAAGGTCCAGTTACGAGATTTGGTGTAAAAAGAAAACAACACAAATCAAGAAAGAGTGTAAGAGCTGTTGGAACGTTAGGACCTATCTCACCAGCAGTGGTAATGTATACTGTGGCAAGACAAGGACAACGAGGGTTTCACCAGCGCACCGAATATAACAAAAGAATCCTAGTAATGTCAAATTCCGATAATACTGAATTGGTAAATATTAATCCAAAAGGAGGGTTCAAACATTTTGGGTTGGTAGAAGGAGATTATATGATAGTTAGAGGAACTATACCTGGAGTACCAAAGAGATTAATAAAGTTGAGACAACCAATAAGGAGCAAACAATCAAAAATAAGCGAACCCAAGGTATTGGAGGTAATTGTGTAGATGAAAACTAAACTATTTGACTTAAAAGGTAATCAAACCGAAGATATAGATTTACCCGTATTATTTAATTTTCCATATCGTCCTGAGATTATTAAAAAAGCATTCGTCAATCTGTATTCACATCGTTTCCAGAAACAGGGTAGGTATCCAGCTGCCGGGGAGATCGTGAGCGCTGAATCTAGGAATACCGGTTTAGGAATCGCCCGACTTGCAAGAGCAAAAGGTGAAGGATTTTCTCGTGCAGGACAAGCAGCCGGAGTAGCAGGTGTTAGAAAAGGCAGACTAGCACACCCACCGGAATCTTGGAAGGTCACTCATAAAAAACTGAACAAGAAGGAAAATAATATCGCTCTTCTGTCCGCCATATCGTCAACCCGTCAAAGCGAACTAATAATCAGTAGAGGTCATTCGATAGAAGGTATAAAATCTTTTCCCATTGTAGTAACTAACGATATTGAGAATGTGGGTAAAACCAAAAACTTGCTTGACATTCTACATCTATTAGGTTTAGAAGAAGATATTAAAAGAGTTGAACAATCTATCAAGAAGCGTTCTGGGAAGGCCAAGAGAAGGGGTCGTCCTAACCGTATTGGAAAAAGTGCTTTGATAGTTGTTGGTAATACAGAGTGTGAGTTATTGAAATTGGATAAATCTATACCTGGGATTGGAGTAAAATGTGTAAAGGATTTAAGCGTTTTAGACCTTGCACCCGGTGCAAGACCAATAAGGTTAGTGGTATTTTCGCAAAATTCATTAGACGAGTTGAGTAACTTGAAAATTCCGAAAAATATGATTCTGGAGAACTTGACATGAATAAATTTATGTATAATAAAAAAATTGAAATTAGTGCCGATATCGCAAGTAAGATAATTCTTGAGCCTTATGTGACCGAAAAGACTTTCAATATTATTGAAAAAGAGAATAAACTTAGTTTTATCGTCCATAATAAGGCGACCAAAGGTCAAATTATTAAATCTATGAAGATAATTTATGAAGCAGAGATTAGCGAAGTAAATACTTTTAATACCATTAGAGGTAAGAAAGCAATTATGAAATTCAAGAATGTGGATGGCGCAAGACAGCTCGCAACTAATTTAGGTTTGGTGTAAAATATGGAAAATTTTGCTATAAAGACTGAATCGATAATTGTGTATAGGAGTATGTAAAAAAATGGTACGTGAATTTAAATTCAAAGGATATTCAGGAGAACAAATCCAAAAACTTTCAATTGAAACTCTCATGCCGCTCTTAAACTCAAGGCAAAGACGATCCCTGGACAAGAGGCTCTCTACTTATATGAATGACGAAAAAAGAAAATTCAGAGAAGATTTGAAATTAGCTAGGGATGGTAAACTTAAAGGTCAATTAAAAACCCATCTAAGAGATATGATTATTTTGCCAGACATGATCGGATTAACGGTTTTGGTTCATAATGGAAAAGAATTTGTCTCTTACCTTATAAAGCCAGAAATGGTGGGTCATTATCTGGGCGAATACGCTATTACAAATAAGCGAGTTCAACATGGAACACCTGGTGTCGGTTCATCACGTTCAAGCTTGTATGTCCCATTAAAGTGATATAGATGCCAGATTATTCTTATTCTTTTCAAAAGTATGAAAAGTCAAGACATGTAAGGGCTGCAATAAGGGATAAATCTATTTCACATAAGCATTCCAGAGAAATTGCTATATCTATAAACAACAAGAGCATAGAAAAAGCAAGGGAGTTCCTGGAGGATGTTTTGATAAGAAAAATAGCAGTCCCGTACCGGAGATATAACAATGAAGTAGCACATAGATCAAATATCCAAGATGGTTTTTGCTCTGGTAGATATCCACACAAATCAACATCCGAATTCTTGAAGTTACTAGACAACCTAGAATCTAACGCAGAGTACAAGGGAATGGATTTGGATAGACTCAAAATCATTTCCGTAGTTGTCCATCAGGGAACAAAATTAAAAAGATTCACCCCTAGAGCTATGGGAAGAGCAAGTCCAAAATATGATACCTTAGTTCATGTTGAAATTGTAGCCATGGAAGGCAGGTCATCTTAAATGAATGCAATCAAAAACGTGTTAAAAAACAATTATCGCAATACTGAATTAGACGAATTTCTAAAAGAGGAATTAAAAGATGCCGGCTTTGGAGGAGCTGATATCCAAAAATCACCACTGGGTACTAGACTAACCTTGTATGTGACAAGACCAGGACTTGTTATTGGAAGAAAGGGCAGTGGCATTAGAGATCTTACATCTAAGTTGGAGGTGAAATTTGGATTAACCAATCCACAAATTTCAGTCGTTGAGGTAGAAGTACCTGAATTAAATCCGAAGATAATGTGTAACAGGTTAGCACAACTCATTGAAAGAGGCACTGCTTTCAGGCGAGCTGCATTGTGGACAGTAAATACCATAAAGAATGCTGGAGCACTCGGCGTTGAGGTGACCATTTCTGGAAAGTTACGCAGTGAAAGGGCTCATTTTGAAAAACATTCTTCTGGGATTATTCCAAAAAGCGGCAACATGGCTGATAGAGTTGTCCGTGAAGGGATTACACATGTCCTAACAAAAATGGGAATTATGGGAATTCGACTG
>JBBRRF010000283.1:0-3207 GCA_038200885.1 Candidatus Nitrosocosmicus sp. | reverse complement strand
TCTATATCATCCATAGCGATAGCTATGTTTAGAAAACATTATTAGATCAAAAAACATAGATATTGTAGGCTAAACAGGATACCGAAGGAAGCCAACTTACGAGCAGATTTTCATGGATGTTAACTCAATGATCTGAAAGAGCAAAGTTGAGTTGTAACTGGACTAAACGAGACAATACCGACAAGATTCCTTGTATTTTGAGCACGATTTATGACCTTTTGTTCTGAAGTGGTTCATCTTAATCGATATGAAATATTGGGAAGCATTTGAAAAATCACCTTAAGTTAACAGGGCCACTATGATATTCAAATAAAATAAACTTGATAGGAAATTAATTGTTGATGAAGGTGATAAGTGTTTCAGGAAATATTTGTTTATCTCAAATCGGCTTTTAACGCAAGAGGGAAAACTATCTGTACTTCTTCTGAAAAATGATTGCTCAGATTTGTAACAAATTCATTAATTTCGTTCTGAACTTTATGTTGATATTATTTTTCTTGCCTGTTTTGCTGTTGATAAATATTAGATCTCTTGCATAATTAGAAGGGATTAACCCTATTGGCTATCCGTGATTATCCTCCGGTTCTAAACAGATTTCATCATCCTGTAGTTTACCCGTCCTGATACTATATCAGATATCCTGTCGTACTTTCTCAGTTTGTTTCTAAAGACGTCGTTCATTATCCTGTACTTTTTTATCCTGCAAATAGCATGTTCTATCACCATTCTCTTTGCAGAATGGTTCTTGTTGTACTCTTTTTGCTGTATAGAAAGTTCACAGTCCTTTTCCTTTTTGATAGGTAGAGAAGACAGTTGTTGTGGAAAGTATTCTTCAACTTCCTCTCTGGTCTTTAATCTCTTGGTTATCCGATATAGTTTCTGAGGAATTGGTAAACAACTTCTAATCAATCCTTCAATCTTCTGGATATCTATTCCTGCATACGTTACTCTGATTTAAACCAAACAGGAATTCCATCAAGGTGTAGGTGATGTAGAGCCTGTAGTACACCAGAACCACGATAACCCAATCCTTACCTTGATAACAAGCTTGAAACGTCTGCCACCACCCATATATCGTTCTCTTTTTAGGGAGGATAAGCGTTTTATCTCATATTTTGAATACTTTGATTCCATAATCTTAAAAATATCGTCAAACTGTTTTACCGATAGACCTGTGAATGACTTGAACAGTAATGGTTTTCTGGATAACCTGTTATAGGATGACACAAGGAAAGGACATTTTTTACATACGATGGATAGAAATAAAGCTGTTTTGGTCTAATTACGCAAGAGATCTACTGTATAGTATAATTAAATATAATTAAACTGATTTAGTAAGCCTCGCCTACGACTAGAAAATACTTCAATTTGACTCACTCCGGGGTAAATAAATGAATTTCTTTTTTACGTGATCAATCCTATTCAGTTGTGTCGTTAAGTTTTTCTAATAGACTTTTTCTTACTATATCCTCAAGACCATTTAGATTTTCTATCATGTTTCCTCCGCCTTGTCCAAAATTTGGTGTTCCTCCTCCAGAACCATCCAGCATCTTTGATAGATGACTTGCCAACACATTTGCTTTCATAATTTTTATTACATTTTTTCCACAAAAGACAATAACTTTTGCGGATTTGTTTTCCACGATTATTACTGAAATATAAACAAGATCTGGATTTCGTTCCGTTGAAGTTTGGCCAACCAACAGATGGAATTGGTCATCAAATTCTTCGTCTATTTTGAAATAATAATTCAGGAATCTGTTTTCGTCTGATTCTGATTTAAGAACAATAGAGTCCTTTATTGTTTGATCCACAGATGCAATTGAAATTCTTCTTAAAAGGCTTTTGATTTTCTTTTTAGATTTATCCAAGTCATCTATATTCTTTAAGAATGTTTCTAAAATTTTTTCACGGTTTGTACCAAGCTTATTAACAATATATTGTATCTGGTTGTCCTGATCTTGAACACGATTTAGTGCATTCTCCCCAGCAACAAATTCTATTCTAACAACTCCATCCTGAATCCGCTCTGTTTTTAGTATTTTTATAATACCTAGTTCGCCTGTGCTGAAAACATGAGTTCCTCCACAAGCTTCAATATCTAGTCCCCCAATGTTAACGATCCTTACATCGTTTGCGGGAACAACACCTCCTTGGTATATCCTAAAACTGTAATTTTGTTCTGCTACTCCTCTGGTGTAAAAATTAATCATGACTGGCAAATTCCTTCTAATTATATCATTTGCTTTTCTTTCTATTTCCTGCATTTCATCCCTCGACAATGCAGAATGATGTGTAATATCCAACCTGGCATATTTTTCGTCCTTGTATGCAGAGTTTTGCCAAACCCATGAACCTAAGACACTTCTCGATGCATGATTGATTATGTGAGTAGCAGTGTGGTTTTTGGTTATGGCTAGTCTCCTCTCCTTCTCAACCACACATTTGATGACATCTCCTTCCTTTTGTTCAAATTCCCCATTAACGTGGTGAAGCACCTTGTCTTTGATTTTTACCACGTTATCAACTTTGTAAGGACCGATATAACCAAAATCGGGTTCCTGCCCTCCGCCCCTTGGATAAAAACACGTTTTGTCTAAAATAACCAGATTTTTGTTAATTATTCTTAATATCTTTGCGTCAAAAGAATAACTACTTGGGTCGTCGTAATACACTAACTTTGTTCCTGGGATACTATCGAGGTCAACATTATCATCCAAATTGAATTCTTTTTTATCTCCTTTTTCAGACCGACTGGTTGAATGTAACTCTGAAAGTCTCGTGTAAAAATTTGCTGGAACTGATTGAAGAAGTCCGTTTTCAACAAGATAATCAGGAGTAACCCCATCGGATTCATACAGCCGGATCAAATCATCTAAATTCAATTCGGTTTTCCCTTTTTTTATTTTAGTCGAAATTGTAACAATCCTTTCTTGGGTTTCAATAAATCTCTTGCCCTCGATATCCAAGACTTCGTGAATGTCATTTCTGTACTCCCTTAATTCTGGGTATAACGGTTGGAGTTGGTCCAAATGCATATCAACAATGTCTGCAACTTTGAGCCCTATGCCAAGTTGTTTTAATAGAGAAAGTGTGCGTCTAAGGATAACCCTTAGATTGTATCCACCTCCAACGTTTGAGGGCAATGAGCCGTCGCTTACAGCAAAAACGAGAGTTCTTGTGTGATCTATAATCGTATACAATGAT
>JBBRRF010000282.1:0-3233 GCA_038200885.1 Candidatus Nitrosocosmicus sp. | reverse complement strand
GTTATCAATAATTACAACAGAACCTATATTGTTGTCTATCATAACCTTGGAAGTATCAAAAATATTTTGTTCTTGATCGATTACTTTAACATCTTTCTTTACTATCTCTGAAATACCAATCTATTCTAAACCCATAGTTATGTTTCCCATTTCCTTTTATATTAAACTATACGACAAAACGACTCTGTGAAGTTAAGCTCGGATATTTCTGTTGTAGTGATATGCAAACAACTTGAACCATTGTTCGACATGTCTTAGTTCACAGTTTTCTTTTCGACATGGAAAGTAATCATCAAATTCTCTGTCCGATCCTTTATATATTGAATTCTTTTTTCTATCAAACTTTTCTACCTTTTGACAAGAAAGTAATGAATATGAATGCTTATTTTGAGAAACTCACAGGCTTGTGGATACCATATAACACTATCTGTAGAAATTGTATGTTTTCCATAATCTCTTACAGTACCTTACAGAAAGCGCTCGGCAACAAACATGTTTCTTTCTTTGGATATTTTTTGCAAAATGCGAGAATTTGCCTTTATCAGTATTATAGGTAACAATAAACAATATCCCTATTTTTTTTTATAATACATTTTTAAATTGCAGCCTCTATAAATAAAAAAAGTATAGCCATTACATTAGGAATACTTTTGTAAGTTATTCATTCTTTTTTCTGTTGACCACTAAAAATCCAATTCCACCACAGATTATTCCAAATATTAATACTAATACTGCAGTAGCAATCGGTTCAACAAAAGGTGCTAAAATCTCATGTGCTTGTCCTGCGTTAAGCCCCGACCCTCCTACTGTAGTTGGAAGCATTGCAGCTCCGCCTGTGTAACCAGCTAACATTAACAGACCCATAGCAACAGCGGTACCTACATTCATAAGAATTAGATGTATCCAAGCGACTACTCTTGCACCGCTATGATCTTTGTACTGTTTTTTGAGGACTCGCTCTATATATAGATAAAAGAGAGCCGAAACCGCAACACCAATTACTCCAACAACAATGTACATGATATAGCCAAAAGTAAACCAGGTACCTGCTCCTCCTGATGCGATTACTCTCGATATCCCTGGTTCTATTATCGAAATTTCTCCTAGTATTATGAAAACTGTTAACCCAACAACGATTGCTCCCTGGACTATGGCGGCTGTGATAAATCTTCTAGTCCAAACTAAATTTAGTTCAGGATTCCCTTCCTCATACATTTATGACTTATTGTTTATAATACTTTTTTTAGCACTGCTATTATGATATTCTATTTAGAGCATAACCCAAAATTCGATAGAAATATAGATCGTTTTCCCTTTTGTTAATTTGTGACATGTATTCAGAATAAGAAGGATAAAAGGAAGAATCCTACCATACTAAGGGTTCCAGACAAATTATGGGATGAGATTAAGAGTAGTTGCCCAAAGGAAAAACCATCAAAGACCGTTGGTCTACCGATAATGAAATGCAGTACATCAAGGACAGGACTAAAGGATATCATACTTTTATATATTTGTGTTCTATTTCATAGGTATGTCGATATCCCAAAATGTTGATATGGGTTTCACCGGGAGTAAATTTACTAAGAAAGGCTCGGGTATTCAGTTTATACCGGGTATAATACTTTTGATTGCTTCAATATGGATAAAATTAGTTACAGATGTAGAAATTATATTTTATATATTAGTAATAATAGGTATTATTTTAATTGCTTCTTCTTTTTTGATACTTGTTAATCAATACGAGAGAGCAATTGTTCTAAGATTAGGGAAATATAGAAAGCAGGTTCAACCTGGGATACATCCAAGGATCCCTCTTGTAGATAATGTTTTAGTTATAGATGTCAGAGAAAAGGTGACAGAATTTAAAGCAGAAAGAATGCTTACAAAAGACAATATACCGGTAACCATTGATGCGATCCTTAGATATAAAATAATCGAAGAAAGAGCTCGTGATGCTCTGCTAAATGTTGAGAATTTTAATGAAATGATAAAACAGGTATCTCAGACAACACTGCGTAATAATATTGGTTCGGCATTATTTCAGGAAATTCTTTCAAAGAGAGAAGAAATCAATGACAATATTAAATCAACAATTGAAGCAGAATCTAATAATTGGGGTATAATGGTAACAGGTGTAGAAATTAGACAGGTGATAATTCCTCAGGAATTAGAATCAGCCATGTCTATGCAGGCACAGGCTGAACGGGAAAAACAAGCAAGAGTTACATACGGAGAATCCGAAGTGCTTGTAGCTCAAAAATTTCTAGAAGCATCGAAAGCGTATTCTAGTGATCCTGTTGCATATGCATTAAGGCAGTCCAATATGTTATATGAAACGATGAAAATCCATGAAAATACTATATTTATGATCCCATCTGAAAATTTGAATTCTATGGGGTTTGGAAATTTAGGTGCGTCTGTTGCTTACCTACAAAATCTAAAAAAAATATTAGATGACAATTCATCTAACATAAAAAGTTAAACAATGACATACTAGTAGGGCTCTGTTAAAAAGGCCCTGTTAGCAAGCATTTATCCTCTCTTTGTTATGAATATCTGTAAACATCCCAAGCCGGTTCTGATATGTTTTAGCTTACAGGTTGCTTTTTGACATGGAAAGTAGTCATCAAAACATTCGGTCCTATCCTTGATATACTGCTTAGTTCTTTCAATCATACTTTTCTCTTTTTTGGCAAGAAAGGAATGGATATGGTGATCTATCTTTAGGAACTTACAGGCTTGTGGATACCAAGTTCCACCCACCATTGGTTGAAACAGGATATATCATAGTCTCTGACAATACCTGACAGAAAGTGCTCGGCAACAAACATGTTCCTCTCTTGAGATATTTTTGTAAAAAAAGTGCGAGAATTTGACCGTTTTCTGGTTCAATCGCTACCCATAGCCACACCAACTTGGAACCAACCTTTACTAGTGTTTCATCTATAATGTATTCTGATGCCATGTTCCTTCTTGTTGACGATATCCTTTGAGGACGAAATTTCTGAATCCAATTCCAGATTGCAACATGACTTCTCTTGACTATATGTAGATATGACAATGCCCTGACTACGTTCCTTAATGACAATCCGAGAAAATACAAATACAGACCATAGTCAATTTACTCTTAGGATGTTCTGTTTTTTTTATTTATCATAATTGAAGTAAGTTAAGTCTCAAAGTCTTCGTCTACATCCTACTGCATTCCTCTACTGTTTTTATAGAAATGAATT
>JBBRRF010000281.1:0-3236 GCA_038200885.1 Candidatus Nitrosocosmicus sp. | reverse complement strand
CTGGATGGCAAAAACAAACATTCAAAGGAAATCTCTGCATGTTTTGATAGAGCATTTAGCATTGATAACTATCTATCTGACTCGGAAATTATTGAATGTGCCAAAGATCGAGATAGTTATTCTCAAAATAGCCTTCACAATTATGCTTTAAGCGACAACATTAAGAATAATAATAATGACAATGACGGTAAGACCGATAACAAACATTCAAAGGAAATCTCTGCATGTTTTGATAGAGCATTTAGCATTGATAACTATCTATCTGACTCGGAAATTATTGAATGTGCCAAAGATCGAGGTAGTTTTAAATAATTTAACTCAAATTTTTTGAAAAACTTGATTATAATTATTATCAAGAATCACTATTTATTCATATAATCAATCTGTTGCTATAATAACAATGTTTTCGCCTTTGATGAATATTTCTCCCATTTGTTGAACTTTATCTCCCTCTAAAACCTCAGTTGCATTTTCCAGTGTTAGATTCATGTATTGATCAAAACTTTTCAGCTTACCCTTGATAGTTCTCTTTCCTTTTAGTTTTAGAAGGATGTCTTTATTTACACTTCCATGTAAGATATTAGATTGATTATTCGGTGATGACAATAAAGTTAAATAACTTTTTTTTGTTATTTAGGTTTAACTTAACTATTTAATTCTGAACCTGGATTAGACCCATGACCAAGGCTCAATGTTGCGCATTAAACATTGTTTTCTTATTATTTTCTTTGAGCGTTCAATGGATTCTACTTCACTTATGTTACCCTTTTTTAAATACTGCAAAAAAATTTCTTCATAAAGTTTTTTAGCTCTCTCTTCTGTGAATTCTTTGTAATCATTCTTCTTCTTTATTTTCTTTGCCTTTATCGGTTCTACTTCCTCATGTGACTCTTCATCAATCTTGTTAGTCCCCTTCAAATTCTTATATTCTTCTTTGCAATCATTACAATTCCAGTCAAAAAAAAATTCATGTAAGTTGCATTTTGTCACATCATAGAAAAAAATACATTATTATTTAACTTTTTCATACTTCTAATACTTGGAAATTGTTCGCAGATTGGTTCTAACGCTGCCGCCATAGTAGCTCAGCCTGGCAGAGCGAAGGTTTCGTAAACCTTAGGCCGTGGGTTCAAATCCCACTTATGGCTTTCAAATTAATATGTTGAATTACTATGTTACCACTAACCTAACTTGATCCATTTTTCTGTTCCCTTGAAATTTCTTGGTAATATTTTTTATCTCTCTTGCATCCCCATAAAGTACAAAAATTTCAAGGCATCTATCTTTGTCTATCTTATTGTGAATGTGGGTATTAATTATTTTATCAAATCCATGTCGAATTTCACTAATTTCTTGATCAGATTTTTCATCATGTATTACTAGAAGAACTGAATGTAGAACTCCTGACAATTCATCTATTCTTTTCTCTTCTAAAAGTAGGTTTCTAACACTAGCTCTTACGATTTCTGATCTGCCTGAAAAACCCAAAAACTTTTGCAATTTATCTAGTTCTTGGATTATGTTTTCATTCAGTGAAATGCTTATGATTGGCAATGTTTTTTATTATGATCGTTTCATAATATTTGTTTTTTCCATTTACGAGTAATTTCCAATGGATAAATCAGTATTATCTTACTTTGGTGGCTCTATTTCTCTTATGCTCAAATCTTTGAAGTTCAAAACTACGTTATCTGCGCGAAACGTAACAATGGGTCCTGAATTCAAAACCATATGATCTTTGGATCTACCACAATTTGCACTGTAGAATACTTTATCTGAACTACTTGTATACCAGCCTCCGTTATCCGTAATTTCAAAAACTTTGACCCAATGATTAGAATTTGAGTTATCTAAATATGATTCCATTTTTACCGCGGAATCATTATTTGTATTATAGATCACAGTTTTCCAGCCAATCCATCTATTCATCAATGAGTCGGTTATTTTAGGGACTGATTTTTCTTTAGTATATCCTCCGGTAAACCATATTTCTTTTTTCCATGCTGCAGAACCATCCGGATAAATGCCCCCATGAAGGGATAGGCCGTGACATGGAAAGTCTTCATTATGTTGATCAGTTCTTGCTACCCAGTCAATATCTGTTATAACACTTTTACGCGGATTGATTATCGAGTCTATTTTTACATATCCAGTAATTTCAACATTTTTCCATTCTTCTGTCCCATCTAACGTGTCTACATTAATTCGAATTTTGTCATCCCTTATTTTCCAAGATCCATCATCCTGTTTGGTTAATCTAGGATTAAAAGTAAAAGTTACATTTGGATCATTTTTGGGGTTAGACATGTCAACATACCATTCCCTGCCATCGGATTTGGTAGGATAAATTTTTTCAATACCAAATTGATCATTTGCATTTATGGTGGTGGTATTATTTTCTTGTTGAGCAAAGACTGTGATATCGTCAAAAATAAATAAGCAAGTAAAAAACAAAAGTGATGAAGCAAAAAAAAAGACAAATGTAAATTTCATACCAAAATTCATTTCTTTAAAAACATACTGGTTATACAAGTACATAATAATATCGGGTAATAGCTGATAAAAACTATTAATTGTCAAGATCTTATTTTTGTTTCAGTCTTGTTTTTTATTTTTGAAGAAAATAATTTTAATACATTTACTCCAAAGAAAATTCCAGCGGATGTTATTACTATCATTCCACTAGGTGTAATATTCCATTCATATGCTAATATTATTCCCAAAATAACAGATATCAGAGAAAAACAAATTGAGAATAGTATGGTTTTCTTGAATCCATATCCTAGTAGCAACGAAGAAACATTAGGAATTATTAAGAGAGATGAAACCATTAGTACTCCTATCAATCTAATGGACATTACAATTGCAATGGTTGCCAAAGTAATGAATAAAATATTTAATACAACTGTATTGATGCCATTTACTAATGCTTGTTCCTCATTAAATACGAGATATATTAATTTTTTATAATATAAGATAACAAATGTAATAACTATAACGCTTAGAAGTATGGTACTCAATGTTTCTTCGATATTGACTAATAATATACTCCCAAAAAGATAACTTGTTATGTCTATAGAAAATCCTCCAGATAAGCTGATTAATACCAATCCCATCGCTAGCCCTAGAGATAATAGAACTGAGATAGACGAATCTGAATAGATTCTTTTGCTTGAATTCAATTTTATGATTGCTAATGCTCCAATTATTGAAACAACTAATGATATCCAAATAGG
>JBBRRF010000280.1:0-3246 GCA_038200885.1 Candidatus Nitrosocosmicus sp. | reverse complement strand
CAGCCAGACATGATGCAAGCCATGATGACGTTAAATCCCGTAGCGGTTACAATATTTACATTAAGTTGGACTATTGGGATGGCAGCCATGATGTTTCCAGCAATAATTCCAATGGTATTATTATATCATCGCTTGATTTCTGCAAGTCTCAAAGATAACAACAAAAATGATAATTTTCCACTATCTAGTAGATTTAAAGATAATATATCAAATCTAAACAAAAAGAGCGAAAACAAAGATTTCCAGAATTTCCAATTATATGTTATGGTTATAGTATCTGAAACAATTAATTGATTTCATACCTTTGGTCATGGAATGATTCCACATCTCTAAACCATTTGTTTAAAGTCAGAATAAATTCATTAGATTCCCACCAGTTCTCTGCATCTATTGAAAAGTAGTGCATCAATTCCTCTTTATTTTGAACATCAAAGATTCCCCTACCTTTAAGATTTTTTTCAGAGATTATCAGTATTGGAATTCCTTTCATAAATGCCATCCCTCCTTCCAAATCATTCCAAGGGGTAGGAAGATCATAATCTTTCAGTGGTGAAAATTCAGGTGTGTATTTTTTAAGTGTCCCCTTTTCAATGTAAATTTGTTCGCTCTTATTTCTGAATGTTTCAGCTGCTTTGTCGCCTAACTCAAACTATTTAGCTGGGATTAAACAATTTATCGTTCGTGATGATAGATTGGCCTTCTTATAACCGCTCATTAGTTAGTCGTAGGGAAATCCTCTTTTCTTATGATTTCCCTGATACTTGGGATTATGAGTTAGAAAGAATGAACAATAACAAGATGGGTAAACCCTTTCTCTTTCCAAATTCTTTCATCCTGGCCGTAGGCTACATACGTCACTAATTTCGTTTACCCTACAGACAGACAGAAAGACAGGTGGAATAATCAGGGCCACTGGGAAAAATCTTCCTGAAAAGCCACCCAGTTGCGGTCATATATGTAAAAGAATCAACAATCTAGACATCAACATCAACATCAAAAAAGACAAGACTATAGACCTCGCATAATTAGAGCACCAGAAAAAAATATACATGAAATCGAGACTCTGGTCTAACCAAGTTACATTATTACTTTATTACTCACGGTTTCAAACACTATTAACCAATATGCAAGAGGACTATGGACCTGTCAGTTGTACTATGGTATTTCTGATAGTGTATAGATAGTTTGATTGATAATACATGTAGTAGTATTTGATTAAAACCTGCATCAAAATACTTGTGAAGTAGCTCGCATTTGCTATAGTTCTTATATATGCTGTTTCTTATGTCATGAATAGATAATGTATATAAAACGACTTTCAGATACTAGCTTTGACACTGACCGGTAACTTTCTTATATATATATTCATCCACCCCCTCTACAGTGCGGAAGTAGAGCATGGTGATACAGTATGGTTAAAAGTAGTAGATTTGCGTAATGTCCAAACAGCTTTTATTTTTTTGTATATTGCTTTGTCGCCCAACTCAACCTATTTAGCTTGGATTTGACTATCCGTTTCTATGATTGACTGTTGGCCTTCCCATAACAGATCGTTAGTAGACGCGGAGAGATCCTTTTCATACGATTTCTTGATACCTGGGATGCTGAGTTAGAAAGGATGAATCAAAATAAAATGGGCAAACGCAAGCTATTCCATTTCTCTTTCCGGATTCCTTCATTCTGGCCGTAGCTGCATACGTCACTCATTTCGTTTACCCTACAGACCGACAGATAGAAAGACAGAAAGACAGACAGACAGAATGACGGAAAGACAGACAGAAGGCATCATCAAGGCCACTGGAAAAAATCTACCTTCAAAAAAGCCGCCCAGTTATGGCCATATCTGTAAAAGGATCAACAGGTTAAACATCAACATCAACATCAACATCAAAAAAGACAATACAGAAGATGATAAAGAAGAAGAAGAAGAAGATTACATCATAATCGCGATAGACGGTACTGGAATCAAGGCAACCAACAAGGAGGTCAGTTAACAGCTGTGTAAATGATAAGATGCATCCATCTGTAAACTGATTGTGCTTGCTTTGAATCTATGCTTTTTATTGTAATGGTGTGTCCAATCTGATACGGCCTTACCCCTATCCTGTTCATTTTCAAATGTGGAGTTGTTTATCGCCTGTCTGTGCATCCATTACAGCCATCTTACCTCTATCAGATTAAGTTCAGGTGTTGTGGTCGGAAGAAATACTAGTAGGTGTATTCGTGGATAATATCTGGCTAGAGTTTTTTTACTATCTTTGATTTGTGTATGGATGGGTTATCTAAAACCAGAAATATCCGCTTCACACCATCATTGTCATCATACTTTCTGTCAACTCTTTTTATGAAATCCAGAAACTGCTTGCTTGTCTTACGTTTGTAGCCATGGATGAGTCAACAACATCTGGTTGTTTGTATAATCATAGACACCAAACACGTTTAGAATTCCCTTGGTCTTCTGGGCCTTACTAACTTTAGACTGAGAAGATGATGACCACGAGGGACAGCCATATGTTTTTGCTGCTACCTGACCATTCTCATCTTCGTAAAGGAAAACAGAGTCTATAGGTGGACTATACCTTGGTTCTTCAATCCTCTTTTTTTTAAATCGTATTCAGGATCGGAGCTGTTTCCCAAGGTTATCTCTGATTGTCGATGATACTTTATGCCGTGTTTTAGGAGCATGTTTCTAATCGCGGTGTGACTTATAGAATCCACAAGGTTTAGTTCCTTTGATACATATCCTGCCAGTACCCTTAATGACCATGTCGAGAAGGGTAGTGTAATCCATAACCTTCTTGGATTCTTGGATGCTATTTCTACAATCTTTTTCTCAATTTCTACCGTTAGCTTGATTGATCTATGTTTGTGTAGTTTGGACATGATTCCATCAATACCTTTCTCATTAAATCGATGTGTGCATCCGCTTTCTTATGTTGATGTCATGATGTGATTGGTAGATTTTCTTATTTCGGGAACGGTATATCCTTCATCCCTGAGTAGGATTATTTCGGCACGGTAACTGGATTCCCCGTTATCCTCTTTATCTTCTATCATATCATATAACATGTTTCTTTCATAATCTGAAAGCAATCTGAGGAGGGTATCCCTCATAATGAAGGTAATCCAAAATGGTAAGCTAAAGGTGTTGTGGCATAGTGTCTAAACAAGCACAACTAGTTTACAGATGGATATATCTTATCATTTACACAGCTGTTAACTAACCATTAACTTAAAATTAACGTT
>JBBRRF010000279.1:0-3252 GCA_038200885.1 Candidatus Nitrosocosmicus sp. | reverse complement strand
TTTATTTTTATTTAAATCATTTGGATCAAAATTCCTTTTTGTAAATAATATTTTCATTCCAAATCCAGTTGCTCGCCTACAAATTGCGCTACCGATTTTTCCTAACCCTATGACTCCTAATGTCTTATGATGCAAATCCCTTCCAATCATAAGATCGGGATTCCAACCGTATTTCCATTTACCTATTCTGAGGTATTTGTCAGCCTCGACTAATCTTCTGCCAAGGCAAAGCATCAACCCAATTGCTAAATCAGCCGTCGTTTCGGTAAGAATGTCTCCAGTATAGCCCACCTTTATTCCTCTCCTCTTAGCTTCCAAGACATCGACATGTTCATAGCCCGTACTGAAGGTGCTTATTACTTTAAGTGATGGACCAGCAGCATCCATTATTTGTTTGTCAATCTTGTCGTTAAGAAAACACAAAATCGCATTTACACCTCTCACTTTATTCAATAATTCCAGATATCGAAGAGGAGCCATTCTTTGATTTATAATCAAGTCACAATGAGTCTCTAAGATGTTTAAACCTGCGTCTGGAATCGGTCTTGTTACCAATACAATCGGTTTAATTTTTTTTAACAAATATTGTTTATTGAGTTGCTGTTATATTATTTGTTAATTCTGTATGAATGATCTATACAAAAATCAATTTGTGAAGCCTTCTTCGACCAAAAAGTTACATGGTTTATTTAATCAAAACCCGCATCTCAATCTCTAAATTTGGATTAGATGTACTTTTCTAGAATTACAAGATTCCAAGTGTATCGCCATTAATGCACATGGACCTATTATTGCATCAACATCGTATCTTACTACATTATCAAGAGGACAAAAGAATTACTCTGTTTGATTAAAGGATTAAACGCTACTTGATATTTTTAAGATAGGTACGTTGGGGCTCTACCAAAAGATAGTGGGTGCTGTTGCAAAGTCTAAACCCATAAAAGCAAAAGCGAAAGCAAAACCAAAAGCAGCAAACCTGATCTTACAAGTATATTTTTATAGACTACTGATTATTAGAATTCATGCGAGACCATTCTACTAATGTGCAAGAGAATGGAATGAATTCAATTAGTAACCGTAAAAAGGTTAGGATCAGAAAAAAGACCGAGTATGAAGATGACCACGATAATTTAGAGCCAACCCTGATTGAAAAAAATTCTAAAGAATCATCAGAAACCTTGTTTGCAAACATAGTAGGATATGATGACATTAAGAAAATTTTTAATTATGCTTTTAATTCGTCGTTACCAGTCCATATATTGTTGGTAGGTCCTCCTGGTTCTGCTAAAACCCTATTCTTGATGGAATGTATGAAACTTTCTCGTTCCTATTTTACGTTGGGTAGTCACAGCACGAAAGCAGGAATGTTAGATTACTTATTCAATAACAGACCAAAAAATCTGATAATCGATGAAATTGAATATATGGCAATTAAGGATCAGGCAGCATTGCTTAGTTTAATGGAAACTGGAATATTAAGCGAAACCAAATATGAAAAAACTCGAAAATCGATCATGAGGACATGGGTTTTTGCATCTTGTAATGACGAAAAAAAACTTTTGACCCCTCTATTATCACGTTTCTTTGTGCTTTATTTTAAGAAATATGATTACGCTACTTTTGAAAAAATAGCAAACCACATTTTAGCAAGTGAGTGCAATATGGATTTTGAAGTCTCAACTTTGATTGCACAATTAGTTTGGAATAAACTGAAATCCAGAGATATAAGAGATTGTATCAAAATAGGTCGAATTTGTAATAACAAAGAAGATGTATACACGGTAGTAAAGACTCTTATAAGGTATGACAACACGAACGCTGGTAACTTTAAGAATCTTTAACCGAAAACATTTAGCGGCATTTATTTGAAGTTCGTTGCCAGTTTCTCCTTATATAAAATAAGTAGAATAATTTAGTGTTCCTATTTTGAATAAAGCACAAGAAAAATTGAAAATTTTTATCTGCGAGCCAACCTTGCATGAAAAAAGCCACTTGGGACATGCCTGAATTTTTATTTTTTTTTGATTAATTATTACAAATTTCTGGGACGGTCTCCTATTACTGTAGTACTATTGACTGATGTCGATCCCAAAATATTTGCCAAAATCAAGACAGCTGATAGTAATATCTCACTTGAGAGTATTACCATGCGTCATCTTACCCAATTTATAGAAGACTTACAAAAATTACAAGTTGTTAACAATTTCACCTTCACCAAGGTATCTAGCTTTCAGGTTCAAATGTTGAACCAAATAATAAACTTGAACTCACAAAGGCTTACTCATATGGCGGTAATATTTATCTTAAAATAGATTCAGATATCGAGAGTCCTTTTGGTCTTACAGTCAGACAATTGGATCACATTCCAATTGATATTGCACCAGGTAATCTAGATCAAAAAGATATCATGCTTTGGAATGCTGAGAATTTCTATGATTTATCTATTAGGGGCGACGAGCGCTCCGAATTCTACTTCAGGAATTTAGTTAGCGGGATCCCTGGATGGCATTTTCAAGATTTTCAAATAATAAAATTAGTTTTAACAATCACTACTACATACATGGGGGTGCAGACAATCTACTATATCCTCACCATGAATTCATTTACAGAAATTCCCATCAAATGCAAAGGATCGGCCATCAAAGTAAAAAAAACCAAAGTGGATTCACATAGGTATTTTAAAGATCAATTCTGAACTGATGTCTAATTCTAGAGGTAATACAATCACTATCAGTGACTTTCTAAACAAATATTCTCCAAATTCTCTAAAAGTTCTTTTTTTGGGTGAGCGCTACGACAAAGCCGTTAGTTTTGACAAAAGGAAATTGTCGGATACATTTGTTGTAGATAGTGAAATTTCATCATATTTTACATCGGAATATGTCTAGGACGGTAAATTAATAGAAACATTGAACGAATCTGATAAACATAAATTTTCCGCGTTTTTGAGAATCTTGGATAATCATTAGATCTCTTGCGTAATTAGCAGTGGTTAACCATGTCTTCTAGTCATCTTGTCTATCGCCGTAACTAAGAGGCATTCATTATCCTGTAGTTTACCAGTCCTGATACTATTTCTTAAACCCTATCGTACTTTCTCAACCTGTTTCTAAAGACATAGTTCATTATCCTGTACTTTTTTATCCTGCATATAGCATGTTCTATTACTATCCTTTTTGCAGAATGGTTCTCGTTATACTCTTTTTCTACTTCGGTCAGCTCGCACCCTTTTTCCTTTTTGATTGGTAA
>JBBRRF010000278.1:0-3256 GCA_038200885.1 Candidatus Nitrosocosmicus sp. | reverse complement strand
CTGCTTGGTGGCAGATGTGATAGTGATACTCCGCCTGCTTTGACCACCTTTCTGGTGTATGGTGGGTTTACCCAAAGAAAATGATGCAGTGACCTGTTTGAGTAGGGTCTGAACCATATTCTGACTATAAAACACGGAAGGATGAGAGTCGGTGAGTATACATACGGTCTACCTCTACCTCTACCAACTCGACATTTTTTGATCGAATTACATGACCAATCAATTATTCCAATCATATACAAAATACTCATTAGATCGGATAATGAATTATAATTGATGAGTCTTGTAGATAGTATCTGTTTCAAACAAAATATGGTACTCTATAAGATCAGCTTTATTTGTTGGCAATTATGACACATGCTCAGATATCTAAATTGCAGATATTTGTAAAGGACTGAACTGATATCTATTTGATTTTGAGTCGTGATCCTCAAATTAGCGTAGTCATAGTTTATGATCGCATTCTGGCCAGAACATTATTGTATCGATTTTCATCAGTTAGGAACTTGTATTACTTGTTCATTTTTTAAGAAGTCTTAAAATTTTTTGAGTATCCTGTATAGTTGATGTGATAAAAACATTGCAATTGATAGAGTAATAATTTATTTCTATGAGAACATCTATAATCCGCATAAAATAATTAAGTTCATGGTCTTGTATATGGAATTGAGATTATTTCAACTAAGGATCAAAGTTTCAATTTATGAATGAAAAGAATTCTCAAAAAGATGCATGGATTGCACTTGCAATCCTTAGCTGCCTGGCACTAATAACTATGTACGGAGAGACTATGCTGATTCCTGCGATCCCTTATTTAATAAATGACTTTGAAATATCTTATAATACCTCATCATGGATATTGACTGCCTATTTGGTTGCTGGCGCAGTAATGACTCCAATTATAGGTAAACTTTCGGATATTTATGGGGAAAAAAGGATATTGGTGGTTGTAATTGTGGTATATTCTGTGGGGAGTTTGTTGGGAGGATTGTCTAATGATATCTTTATGATGATAATATCTAGGATAATCCAAGGCACTGGCCTAGCTATGTTTCCTGTTGCCTTTGCAATTATTAGAGAGAAATTTTCCAATGAAAAGCTTGCGGTCGGTCAAGGAATTTTTACTGCAGTTTTCTCAGCGGGTGCCGTAATTGGTCTTGGATTGGGGGCAACCATTGTTGAATATTTTAGTTGGCATATGACGTTCCTCTCAATCGTTCCTTTAATGGTTATATTGTTAGTTGTGGTACTAAAGTGGGTTCGAATTGATTCGGAAAAACTCGTTTCAAGAATGCGAGGTAGTATAGATATAAGCGGAACTCTGGTGTTGATATGTGTAGTTTCAAACCTCCTTGTGGGTTTGACTTTATTACCAAATTCTGTTTCTAATCCAAACAACAATCATTTGATTTTAACTTTAGCTCTTTTGATGACCTCCATAGCCCTTTTACCGTTATTAATTTTCACACAGAGAAGGGCTCAATACCCTATTATGGATCTTAATCTGGTGAAAGACCCTGTCCTTTTACCTGTTAATATATTAATAATGACCATTGGTATTGCATTTTTCATAATATATCAAACTTTGCCAATCTTGATACAAAGTCCTATTCCCCTAGGATTCGGTGGTGGTCCGGTAGCCACTGCAAGTGTTCAGCTTCCATTCATGATTTTGTCATTTGTAATTTCAGTTTTATCAGGATTTTTAATATCTAGAATAGGTAACATAAAGCCAACTTTGATCGGAAGTATTTCAAGTACTTTTGGCTTCTTGCTGCTCTTTATTTACCATCCATCTGAGCTAGTGATATCGTTAGAACTCTGTATTATCGCAATAGGATTGGCTTTCGCAGAAATAGGTGCTTTTAATATATCATTGGTATCTGCACCTTTAAACCAGAGTGGTACAGCATTAGGAATCACTATGTTGTTATTTTTGATTGGAATGTCATTAGGTCCGGCCATTTCTGGTATCTATTTAGAGAGCTTTAGATCCACGATTTACAATACCAATGAGTCATATCCAACCCCAGTCGCGTACGATTTGATCTTTTTAACGACCGTATTAATCTCATTCTTGTCTGTGATACTTACGCTATTCATAACAAAAAAACTAGTAGGTAAGGCAATCTAGTTTGCTGGACCAACCCTGCTTGCTCCAACTATTTGCGAATGAAAATACTTGAATAGTGATAATCCTATTTTTCACGCGTAGTGACATTTTATTTAATGAACCAAAAAGTTAAGTATTTAGATAGAAATTTGAATTCCGGCATTTTTACTATCTTAGAATACATAACTTGAAGAATATCATGAAAATGCGTTAAGTAATCTGATAGTGGCTTTTATGGATGAGAAATCAATGAATCTAAATTGTAAGGGATCATTTAATTAGATAAAACGTATATAAATTCCCAAGAAGAATTAGAAATTACCTCTTGAAAAGAGAACTCGATGACATTTTTAAAGCATATATTGTACAACTAGTTCTTGATAAAAAAACAGAACAGGCACTAGAAAGATTAAGTCGATTTTATGAGATTAGACCACCCGAAATCGTTGTAGGTACGATCAAAGGAAAAAGAAGGACCGTGTACGCAGTTTATGTTCAAAGAGAATGTAGAATTTATTGTATAAATTCAGAAATTTTTTACAATCCCTTCATAATAATGCATGAGTTCTATCATCATTTGCGTACCACGGCTGGAGTTCATAAGGGATCGGAAAAACATGCCAATATGTATGCTAGAAGCTTTATTGATTCATATAAAACTATTATTAATAACATGGGGCATAAAGATGGAGATCCATAGCTAACTTTTGTGTCCGTTTGAAAAATTGATTTAAAAGTCGTCAATCAAACCTATACCAATTAGCATATGTTATCAAACAGATCTCAACAGATAGTTTCTCATATTTAGACCAAATCTTTTGGTTCTAAAGTATTCAGAAATCCTTTGCCTAAAATCCTCAAAGGATGAGTAATATTGTAAAATAAGCAAATCATGTTTGGCTATATTCCACATCTCCTCAAGTATCATAAACTCAGGAGAAGCTGTTGGAAGATACACGGGTATGAGAGTGTCCCTGTTCTCTTCCAAGTACTCTTTCACAGGTCTGGATTTGTAATGTTGTGGTGCTTTATCAAGAAATAGATAACACCTTGGAAACTTTGAGTGAATTATCTTTAGAAAGTCAAGGAAGGTATCGGCATTGAATTTGTTGTACTGTCTGAAGAGCTGTTTACCTTTGATAT
>JBBRRF010000277.1:0-3263 GCA_038200885.1 Candidatus Nitrosocosmicus sp. | reverse complement strand
GTGGGTAGTCCAGTCGATGGTCCTGCTCGTTGATACAAACTAACCAATAAGGGAACTTCATTTATTCCTGCCCATCCTAATGCTTCTGCCATCAAAGAAAATCCTGGACCTGAAGTAGTAGTACAGGCTCGTACACCGGTTAAAGCCGCTCCGATAGCCATAGTTATAGCGGCTATCTCATCTTCCGTTTGAATTACTACCACTGATCCATTATTATTATCGTTTTGATCTAGAATCTGGTTTGATTCTAGATATTCACTGTCATCGGTAGCTGGCGTAATAGGGTAGTATGTTTGAAATCTACAGCCGGCCACCATTTTTCCTAGAGGTGAAGTTTGATTCCCTTGTGCAATAATGGAATTACTATTCGCTTCGTTCTGAATTTTTGATACAAATGAAAATTTTTCTGGTATCGCACCGAAGTTCTCCTTAATATAAGAATAAGTGAAATTTGCCGCTTTCACGTTGAGTTCTGCTATCTTTGGTTTGTTAGCAAATGTATCTAGTATCCCTTGTTCCATAAGGGGAATATCAAAATCTAAAACTGCTAATGAAGCTGCAAGTGACATTACGTTGGTAATTCTTGCTAATTTACTTAGGGAATGATCTTGAATCGTCTCAGAAAACTTGTTTATTAATTTAGTATATGGTAATTCTACGAGAATAACTTTCCTCTCTTTGAGCTCCTCTACTATTCCTGCAAGACTAAATTCTTTGCTCTTGTTCTTTAAGATATGTGATATTCTCTTTTCGGATGATTTGTCTAAGGTATGGATATCCTCAATTTTCTTTCCTACAACATCCGGATCATATATCAATATTCCGCCTTCTAATAAGAATGGGGAGTGTCTTACTATTGTTTCAGCATCAAAAGTTACAAGAATATCGATATCATCAACAGGAGACCTTACAATTTGATTTGAAAATCTCACAGAGAAGTAGCTATGTTCTCCTTTTATGTTCGAGTGGTACTCTCTCTTACCAAATACATTTAAACCCGACATCGCTATCGATTTTAGAAATATGTGGGATGCTGAATCTACTCCACTTCCTTGAGGCCCACCAATAACCCAAGAAATGGACTCTCTAGAAATAACCATTAATTAAACTAATATTAGCACTTGTTCTTATTATAGTTTCAACCAGTCTAAATTGAGAAGTTTGTTCAACCGCCAGTCATCGAGTCATGAAGACAACACTCACATTTATCTCCTCTTCCACAGTAAGGGCATACGCACATGCAAGCTTCAAGAACATTTCCACAAAGATCACACAAAACTGTATCTTCGCTTTCATTTAACTGGAAATCAGTTCCTTGATTCAATAACCTATTTTAATCAGATCATCGTATTAATACTTATACCTTAGTTTGAATGGCACTGTAAAGTTAAGCTCTAACATTGTTATTATAATGATATGCAAACAACATAGTCCATTGTTTGATGTGCTCTAGTTTACAGTTTTGTTTTCGACGAGGAAAGTAGTCATCAAAGCCTCCTGTTCTATCCTTTACATACTGCATTTTCCTTTCAATCAGGCTTTTCTCCAGTGAGGAATGGATATGATGGTCGAGTTTTAAAAACTCACAGGCTTGAGGATACCAACTACCGCCATTGGTTGATACAGGATATCTTCCATGAATCTTTATTATATAGGCTAGAAACCTTTCAGCTACAAACATGTTTCTCTCTTTAGATATTTTTGCAAAAAAAGTGCGAGAATTTCCCTATTTTCAGGCTCAATTGCAACCCAAAGCCAGATATATTCAGAACCAACCTTGATTAAGGTTTCATCAATTATGTACTCATCTATTTTCTTTCTTTTAGATAGTAGTTCTTCTGGCTGATATCTTTGTGTCCAATCTCTTATTGCTGTATGACTTCTTAACAAACCTGGATAATGCTTTTGATGTATTTCTTAATGAAAGACCAAGAAAATAAAGATGTATAGCATAAACTGTGTCTTTTAATCTGTCTATTTCTTGTTTGACAAAACATACATGATAAATGTCACGGAAAGCTATAGCTTTTTCGTTAACTTTACACAGCCGTTTGAATGGAATTTGTTCAAGAACTTGTAGTTAAATTTACTAGGGGAGTATGATTATGTTAGATTATTCACACTAATTGGTTCGAGTGAAAAGATCCATGTCTAGGATGAAGAAATTGATTCTCTTTGTTATAACATTGAATCTCTACTAAAACTCAGATCGATTCAATTAATAGATTACAAAACCACATACTTTCAATTTACTATGATATTTCAAACATAAATTTTGCAAGGTCTCAAAAAGTTAACTATCTCACTACACCTCAGATAAGATCCTAAACAATGGTTGACAGTATCATCATAAAGCTAAAAATTACTCTAAATGAAATATCCAAGTTTGGTTCATATCTCAATCATTTATTACCATTAAATCACGTCCTAAAAACCATGAAGATGGTTCATGCTGTGATTCACAAACCCTAAATTCATGATATTCGATATTTGTATTTGGATATTGCTTTGTTGCCTAATTCAATTTTATCTCATGTCTTAACATTTTTAGTCAAAGCTGATTATATTGACTAACGGATTCCGTATTTTAATGTCATAAAAAGATTCATCAGGTAACGATTTTCATAATTAGGCAACAAAGAATTTGGAAATCAATCTTTTTCATGATTCTATTGATATCCATTCAATAAGATGGGATCTTTTTCATTCTACATTATTTTTCATCTTCTAATACGAATTGGGTGATACGCCTTTGTATGTTATAGAATTTCGACAATGTTTGATTATTGTTGTAAAAAATTGATGTTTAACTAATAGAGGATACAGCAAACTTTTTATCTATGTAAGAAGTGGAATCCCTAGATGAATAAGAAGAGCGGCAACAAACCCGCTATGGTGTTTCTAATTGTAACCTTTATCGCAGGAGCATCCATATTAGCTAGTATTATTGCACTACTTCCAATGGCTGATGGTCACGGAGTTCAAGCTCAGCTTCAAAGTAGATTCGTTAGAATCAACAATGAAGCTTTTTCAGCGCAATCCCTAAACACTGGTGACACATTGATAGTTACAGGCGAACTTCAAAGTTTGGTAAATAGAGAAATGAGAGGTTGGATATCACTTTTCAGTGAATCTACTAATGCCGGTAACAGATGGGAATTCGTTAGTCGAGACCCACCAGGAAACATCCTTGAAATTCAACCACAAGAACTTATTCCATACCAAATTGAAGCAAAGGCCTTAGAACCTGGGATTTATCACGT
>JBBRRF010000276.1:0-3266 GCA_038200885.1 Candidatus Nitrosocosmicus sp. | reverse complement strand
ATTACTAGTACTGCAACACTACTCATCCTTTGATGATTTTAAGCAAAAGATATCGTGTTATTTCAGAACAAAAAGGTTTGGTCTGAATATGAGAAACTATCTGTTGAGGACTGTTTAGGAATATATGTTAAATGGTATATAACGTCAAAACCAAGCAGTATTTCACCACGTCTTACAAGAGAGCCATTATAGTCTGACCATTTCACATGGCCTATGGAAAGAAGTTAGCTAAATATTTTGGGATGTAGACGAATCATGCAACAAGGCATGTATTAGATTAACTATTTAGTAGAGTATCTTTGACGACGATATGGTAGTTACAACCTAAAGTAACAAGAAATTTTGATGCTGATCCTGGGATGATGTATTCGAATTGTTAGTTTGGAATAATTTACAAATCGCATGAAACAGAATAGTTCCCAGTTAAGAAACAATAATAAGTTCTGGTACATTATTATTAGACAAGTTTTAAGAATCAACTTAATACTAAAATATTATTCAAATGCAGATCCACTATGACTAATTGGTAGACAATATTCAAATATTCCGAATCCCTCTCTATAGCATGGATAAATCCAAAATTAAAAAACCTACTAAAGGGTATGAAATTCTTTTCTTATTGATTATATCCGTGAGTTTGTTAAGCGGGATAAATTATGCAAATGCGCAAGCTAATACTGCAAATGAATCAAATAATACCAGTATTTCATCTGATTTTGTTTCTTCGAACGGTACTCTGAGCTTATCAAATAGCACTTTTTCATTACAACGTGAGAATGTAAATTATTACGATAACGTTAGTGGTTACTTAGTTTTACCTGAAAATAATTCTACTACCGAGACAAAACTGCCAGCGGTCATAATGATTCATGAATGGTGGGGACTAAACGACAACATTAAAAACATGGCAGACGAGCTCGCAAAGGAAGGATATGCGGTCTTAGCAATAGATCTCTACAAGGGTCAGGTGGCAACATCTCCTGATCAGGCCATGAATCTAGTCAATTTAGCCAGAGAAAATCAGAACGAATCTCTCTCGAACCTTAAAGCCGCAGTGAGTTATCTAAAGACATTAGATAAAGTGAACGCATCAAAGATTGCGGCGATTGGATGGTGTTTTGGTGGTGGACAAGCATTACAATTAGCATTAAATAGTAACCTTGATTCTCCCCTTGCAGCAACTATTCTATATTATGGGAACCTTGTAACTGACCAAGAACAATTATCTAAAATAACGGGACCAGTTTTAGGCATATTTGGCGGTCAGGACCAATCAATCCCTGCGACGGACGTACAGAAATTTGAAGATGCTTTAAATGCAAATAATATTGCCAATGAAATTTACGTATACGAAGGAGTTGGTCATGCGTTTGCAAACCCAACAGGAGCAAGTTTCGCACCCGATGAATTAAAGGATGCATGGCAAAAAACATTAGAATTTCTGAACAAGAACCTCAAGGATAACTAGGTACTGTCCAAATAGCCATCTAGTCACCTACCTTTCTTCATTTTTAGTATTATCGGGCACTATAAAAGATATATCTCTACTAACAATTTTGGATTAGCAAATTTCTTAACTATATTATAGAGTTTATAAAATATTATAATAAGATATAATAATCAAAGCGTCATGGCAAGGCAAACGATGACTATCAAGATGATTACTGTTGTATTTTTTTGTGCTGGTTTTATTATATTCGTTTCCAACTCGGATCACATTAATGCACTATCTAATCCTTTCTCTTCAAATTTGCCTTTTATAGGAAAAATCACTGAAGTAGGTAGCAACTATACCATACAAATTGACAATATTACAGATGTTAAACTGGCATTTCTGGACACCAATATGAAAGATCCCCAGATGTTATCTGATGCCACTCATTTCATGTCGGTACTATGCCCGATACGTTCCCCTGTTTTAGTTTATCCTGATTTGTATTCAATTCTTCCTATTAATTGGACTCTTCCAAAGAGTGAAATAAGTGCCCTTGTGTATTGTCAAAACTTTGATAATTTTAGTAACGAATATTTGTTTAGTCTGAATGAACAATTGGTCAAAGCAAAGCTGGCCAATTCTGATAAGGATGTATGTTCAAAGCCTAAGTATACTGATCTAAGATGGGCTTTGATCGAAATATGTTGATTTTTATTTTATCGACTGATCTAATCTAATAGCAATTTTTGCTTTAAATCTAGATGATAGAAAACCTATCCGGATGATTTATAAGAATGACCGGATAATTTGATTTCTTTAGCACAGCATTAAATGATAAAGATATTACCATACAAATTATTATAGAATCTCGGTTAGTAGAGACAATATTTGAGAAGAAAGATAAAGTGTTTGAACGCATTAAATAGCAACTGAATCCAATCAGTATTGTCTATTAGCAATTCGCCCTCTATACCAAAATAAGTTTAATTACTGTTATTTAGTAATTCATTCTCATCCGTGGGGATTAATGCCAATATCGGTATTTTAAATAGAACTCCAATGTATTGAAACGACATTTTATTTAATCAATTTGCTGGAAGACATACCAACATATAGCCATCTATCCTGACAATAATAGGATATTCATATCCAAATAAACGTTATTTTGGATTGCAGTATTTAATATGTGGAAATGCGAAAGGATTGCTAATATCATGACCAAACGGTTCTTTATTTAGACCAAAGTGTCCATACCAAACTTCCGCAATCTTATCAGTCAGTTGTCTTAAATCTACTTTTATTCTATCACCATTAATTGATGCTTCTGCTCCGCTGAAAACATGAGAGCAAGCTGCCAAAGCAAAAAGTGGCTTGGTTTCTTCAAAGTATATCGATCCTGACAGGGGATATTTTTTCACACATGTCTTGGATGATCTGCCTTCTCTACCTCCAAATGGATAGTATGGTGAAGGGGATGTAAGATATTGAAATTGTTTTTCATGTTCATCTCTTTCGGTGTATTCCATTCTTCTTATCTCTGTCTTGTGAAATCTACAACTTATTCCCAAATACTTACTGTAACCTGCATTAACAATTCCAACAGGGAATAAATTTGGTGGTTTTAAAAATATCAGTATTGGCTCGTAGTCATATTTGTGATCAGCGATCGGCATGATTCCGAGACAATTTTGGTCTAACCAATACAAATAATATTGTATACATTAGATCTCTTGCGTAATTAGCACAGGTTAGCATGGTCTTTTGGCCATTATCGATTTCTATAACTAACAGATATTCATTATTCTATAATTTACCAATCCAGATACTATAT
>JBBRRF010000275.1:0-3276 GCA_038200885.1 Candidatus Nitrosocosmicus sp. | reverse complement strand
ATTTCCCCCCATAGTGGAATTGCCTGCAAAAGAAGCTACGTTTGAATTTAAATTTGATGCTGGGCTTGCCAATGCTACCATGACTGGATTTGGAATTAATATAACCAAGCTCATGATAGGAATCAAGATAAATACCAAATTTTTTAGTTTTTTCATAGACATTTTAATTATTGTTATGACTTAACATGGTTATTATTAAAATTTTCTATTTTTTTATTTAAAATATGCTAATTTCTGGATTTGGTTGGCGCATTCTAGGTGGATAGTAAATGCAGAGGCTATGTTTTTTAAGAAGATATAAACACGTCCCAACATCTTCAATGCAAACGAAGCTATTCTTAATTCGAAAATTACTTTATTTAGTCGACAACTATTTAGAGAATAATCTGCCATATAGGATTGGGCATAGATGCTTCTTCAAGTTGTTTACTTGGAAATAACTAATATTTCTTGTCAATCATAAACTATCTTGGTATAAAATATACTGACATACGAAAAGGATTTAAAGATACATTGAAACTTTAGGTTAT
Source organism: Candidatus Nitrosocosmicus sp. (assembly GCA_038200885.1). Classification (GTDB taxonomy): domain Archaea; phylum Thermoproteota; class Nitrososphaeria; order Nitrososphaerales; family Nitrososphaeraceae; genus Nitrosocosmicus. The sequence continues at coordinate 2,746 of JBBRRF010000275.1, read as the reverse complement.
GAAGTATACATTACTCTTCGTCTTACCATTAGTACTTTTGATGTCTATAGCACAGACTGTATCAGCGGAAACTAACATCATGGACAAATTTACCAAAGCGTTTCAAATGTTAACCTCTGGTGACAAACAAGCAATAGGCAATATGACCGAAATTGTGGATAATAAAACCAACATATCTAATCAAACATTGCATTCTCTTAAATCAAAAATTACCAAAGCGTTTCAAATGTTAACCTCTGGTGACAAACAAGCAATAGGCAATATGACCGAAATGGTGGATAACGGGACAAATCAAATAAAAAGTTTGATTGCAGAACTTAAGTTTAGATCAGGATTAGATACTTATGTGAATTTTGAGCCTCAGGGATACGGAATTTATCAGGAAAGAGAATCGAGTGTATTTATGCCTGGAGAGAAAATGATTTTCTACATTGAACCTAAAGGTTATGAATACCGCACCTTATTTGATGAATCCGGCGATAAGCTTTATACGATGGATTTTGCGATAGATTTTGCAATTTCAGATGAAAGTGGGAACATGCTAACAAATCAACAAGGTATTACCTTTGGTGAGATCGTTTCACACCATAAAAATAAAGAATTGTTTATACCTTTTACCATCGCACAATCTAGTCCATTTCCAGAAGGTAACTACATAATTACGTATGTGATTCACGACAAAAACTCTGGCGCCAGCTTCGATTTAGTGAAGAATATCACCATAGCAAGTTAAGAATGATCTCAACATCTTCCCTTTATTGAGATTCTATTTTTTTATATGCAAAGTCTAGTAATATTACAATGGTAACTAATATGTTGATCTTATAGATGGATGTTTAATTTTACTAAATATTACGATAAAATGATAATGCTTACTCCGTAAGATTCAACGTTACGTAAGATTCAACGTTATAATGCATCATTATCACAATTTTCTGGCCATTAAAATTCTTTAAAAAAAATTGAGTGGTATGAGTTAATTACTCCAAACCAAAACTCTTCTTTACCATTATCATCAAAATGGGTCCAGCTACATCAACTATATCTGCACCTCATACAATCTATTCATCCGCTTGTTGATATGATATGAGTAATATCTGTCCCTCATATTGATGCAGATCAATTATCCCTGCTTCTGGACTTCTTGCTTCCTGCATCATAACGCTGGTTAGAATCATTGGACTTTTTGTATCGAGGGGAAAAAAGGTTTCATTTTTCACTATGCCAAGTATATTATTAGTATCCTTTGACATGTTCTCAAAATTACTCTTCTGTTCCTGTTCTTTTGTAATTTGGTTTTCTAAATAGGATTGACTACTTCTTTCTTCAACTCCTATTGATGCTTGAGAATAAATTATTGTAGGAAAAAACAGTATGGATCCAAAAACCACAATTATTGCTACAATATTATGATTCAATACCGTTCAAGAACATCCTATTGTTAAATATTTTATGATTTGAGATCTAATAATCATGATTCATAACTGCGAGATGCATAGCCATGTTTTTCTAATATTCAAATATTGTAAACTGCCAAGGTTCAAGTATATTAACAGGAAGTGTTGCAGAACTTGAAATACCGGATTTCTGTGAACCAGTACTCATTGAAATTATAAATGATCTTTATATCTACGCATATTGAATTTATATTAGTTAATTTAACAGCATCAGTTTATGAAGTGTCATCACTAAAATAGGTATCGGGTTCGGTGGTATGTGAATCAAATTTGACTCATTTTTTAACCCAAGTATTGACAGGTTAAGATTTATCTCCTTTAGAACAAGTATATAGTAAGAGATTTACCTCTAGTAACTTCAAGAAATCACTATTTCACATTGTGAATATTATAATTTGGCGTCTGTAAACTCTGTCTTATTGATTTATTTATTGATCTTGTAAATTTTCCTCGGATAGAATTATTATGAATAAACTAGACCAATTAATTATTATGCAAGGCGTTCGTATTTTAAGCGATTTTCGTTAATAAATAAAAAGTACTTTATGATCATAACACGCTCAATTTCTTTAAATTCTTTTAAAAAAAGAAAAGTGATTGAGACTTGCCAATCTCACTATACCATTGCTCATATTGCTTGGAGTAACTGTGTCTGAGGTCTTGGTTCAGAGTGAAAGGGGGTAATTATCGTGACAGTATTGTGACAGGAACGATGGTCTCCTAAAACGGTGCTTGCCCCATGAAGTTGCCAGCAGGGCTGTAGCGACACACCAGAATGTTGAATGGATGACCATCGCCACTGCCGGTCCCACAACCGACCTCTTGTGTGTTCTTCCATACCATCTGCGTGTAATGACCGGTCGGAGACCAATTCTCCGGTGTTAATACGCCGCCGTGCCAATCCTTCTTTTCGTTGACCCATAGAGACTGTCCCTGCCCTACCCCCATGGACGGATTAAAGCCTGCAATATTCTCACCTACACCTCTAGGCGCATTGGGGTCGTGGGCAAAGTTGCCTGTCGTAGCGAGATTCTGAGCCCAAGTCTGAGCTCCAGCGGCGAGTGAGTTACTCCACACGAGCGGCTGAACTCCAACGGCAGCACGCTCTTGGTTGTGTACGGTCAGGATACTGTTGACCAGATCCTCCCCTTGCACATTTCCGGGATTGTTATTTACAGGAGGTTGAACATTTCCGGGATTGTTATTTACAGGAGGTTGAACATTTCCGGGATTGTTATTTACAGGAGGTTGAACATTTCCGGGATTGTTATTTACAGGAGGTTGAACAT
>JBBRRF010000274.1:0-3304 GCA_038200885.1 Candidatus Nitrosocosmicus sp. | reverse complement strand
TTTCCTTTACCTTGACGTCCTTTTCCATTCTATAAGATCTTTCAAATGATATTTTGTTGACCAGTATCAAAGATTATACACGGTGAAATTACAGTATCTTAGCTATAAACCTTGTTTTTATACTTACGTTAATTGGTATAGGTGGTAGTTGTCATAATAACAAATTCTTGGTTAGGAATATATCATTATCATTGTTGATAATTGGCATAATCTCAGTTACAATTGCTCTCATCTTAATTGTTCATAAAATAACAAAGAATGTAAGAACGGTTATTATCGACTTTATAAATACTGAATTGGCTATTCCTCGACATAAAAATTATTCATAAAGTGGATGCAATAGCGACCTTAAGGATCGATGATCAGGTTAAAAGTAGCCTTGAAATTAAGGATAATATCAAAAAAAGGATGAGGGAACCGAATCCTATGCATCAGTATTAATAAATTGAGATATTTTTGAGTATATTACCACAGGAGAATATTCGTGTCCGAAAATGGCTTTATATATTTATTCTCCCTTGAAATGATTATTTGTTCGAAGGCTGTGGGATCCATATATCATGGGTGACAAAATTATGTCAAATTTGTTTCACATATCGCCAAACCCCCAATTGTATATATCTGATAGGGGACCTGTATTTAAAAAGATATTTGCATGTCCCAAAATCCCGAACCAAAAAAAACAAGATCTCATTTGTCAGAGAATAATAATAATTATGCTGTTGAACCATTCGCATTGTCTAATTGCCGAGTTCATAATGTTGTCACCTGATAGGTCAACAATTCAAACTACATTACAAGGTATGAAGTATCTAGGAAAATGCCTTCTCTGACCAATTCACAATTCATAACAACGGTTTAAAAAGTTGAATAACTCAATAATAGGATTCCGATTTGTTTGAATACAGGGTTCAAGAAATTTCCAAAGAATCACATTAATGTCAAGAATTATTCCCACTAGTGTAATAATTCTGGAATTCATATCCCTTATTCTAGGTAATATGGTACCTGTTTATTCAATTGATAGCCATACCAAACATGGTGCACACATGTCGATGCAGAACCAACAGAATACTAACATAGAAGAGTATGGCGTGTCAATCAATAATTCATCTAATTCATACGCAGAACAAATTATGACATCCTGCCAAGATGATGACGGTCATTGTCCTATGATGGCCATAGACGAACTCAATAAAACAGTAAGCCGTCAATTGGTTTTAGGCACTTTTTCGGATCTTGTTCAGCTATATGATAGAAACAATTACTCTTGTCATCATGAAGGTCATCGCCTTGGAATGTGGTTGAATGATTATACGGGAAATTTACAAGAGGAACTCGATTATGCTACAGTACTCTGTGGAGGTTAAGTTTACCATGGAATCTTTCGAAGCTTTTTTGGGGGAGAACAATTTGTTCATAATGTAGATAAAAATCAGCTCATGATTACACATCTTTGGCCCTTAGGCCAAGAAAACCTCATCTGGTTACACGAACGGGACTGTATCCATGGAATAGAACATTGTTTAGTGAAATTATACAATTACAACATTACAGCTGCAGTTGATCGTTGTAATGAGTTTATACCATTATGGGCACAGAGCGCATGTTCAAGAGGTGTATTTATGGAAAACACTGATTATTTCCTCGAAACAGGAAAAGGTGATTTTGACAAAAATGACCTTTATTCCTCTTTTAAGCACCGTCTAAAAATTATCGAACTCATATGGATATCCACATGATTCAACACTCACCGAATTTGTACTTATTCCATTATACCGCTATTCCGTTTTATAAATCACCTGCTAATCATTGTTATAATACATATCATCATGTTTTTGATATGTGAATTCTCATAGTTCTGACTGTCATTTCCAAATGAATATCTATCCAAACCACTGGCAACAGACATCGAACCTGTTCGTTCATCCTGGTGATACGTTCTATTTTTACTATTATATTAAATTAAATTGGTACTGCTCGACAACCCCAAAAAATTGCTTTCTGCAAATTTAATTAAAAATTATAATCTGATTCATCATATTTAGATACATATCCACAGCTAGGACAACTTTCAAGATTTGAGAAATGTCTATGAAAATGATGTTCTTCCAACCGATATATATTTGAAATATGGTTAAAATCACATTGTTTACATTTTATCCTAAGCGTCATATGGTAGATATGAGACGGCATAGTACTTTAGTCTTTTTTATAAGAAGACTTAAAAATTGTCTTTCAATCTTTTCTGATTTAATATTTTGGTAATCACATCCTAAACTTATTTGAAAAAAATTATTATTTTGGAGCTTGACAGGCGTGGTACTTGTTTGAGTCTAAAATTAATAAAATCTATTGAGATTGTAGAATTCGACTAATTCATGATGAGTAACTCATAGATCTTCCTACCGAACCCGCACTTAATTTGGATTTTTGTTTGTTTCTATCTTTTAGAGTATCATTGAGGTTATTGGCTACCGATTTTTTACCAAATAATATTTCGTCCTGTTTTAGATTCTCGAGTATGGGTAGGATTGGTTTCGGATCCAAGATAAATTGGGCTAGCTTTTTTGCCCAGGGAAGTCTTGGTCCAATACCCTCAGAGGACAACCTTCTTACATGAACGTTTTTACTTTGCGATCACTTTAGCATTAAAGATGTCATTTTTTTGGATATTTTACAAGAAAAGGGCGTCTGCATATTCTCATATTCTCCAGTATTTCATTGTGTTATTTGATAGATTGCATCAGTTGATGTCTCAAAATCATCGATACCGTACTTTTCTACAAGAAATGCTATAGGCATGATCCAGTAACATTCTCTAAACATTCCAGTCTCATTTTGATTAGTAGGCCCAATAATACTCATCATTATATTGATGGCTTCTTTGTAGTCTCTGGGAAGAAGTTCATATAATGTGTCGGCAATTACCTCGACACGACCTTTTAGTTCTAAATTTGTGATTTTCTTATCCACTAAATCGATAAACTTTCGTTTTTGAAATTTTGGATAGGTTTCATAAACTTTATCTGCAAAAAGTTTTGCAAGGTCCCTACCATAATAAGATTTTAATTTAGTGTATTCTGTCATTTCCTTTCAATTCGCCTTTTTAGTGGAATTCCAATTCTCCATTACCGATAGCATAGGATTATGAGTATTGGAATTTAGAGCCTATCCTAAAATTCGATATGATTATAGCTACTTTTCTTTCTTGGTAAACTGTGACCTGTGTTCAGAAGAAAGAAGATGGAGTAAGAAATACCACTCATCCCACTATCATAACCATTCCAGACAAGATATGGGA
>JBBRRF010000273.1:0-3313 GCA_038200885.1 Candidatus Nitrosocosmicus sp. | reverse complement strand
CATTTTATTTTTATTCATCCTTTCTAACTCAGAATCTCATGAATCAAGGAAATCGTATGGGAAAAGGATTTCACCACGTCTAACTAATGAGCGGTTACAGGAAGACCAATCAACCATGGAAAAGAATAGTCAAATCTAAGCTAAATAGATTGATTTAGGCGACAAAGCATACTTATTCACTTTGAACCCTGTTCAAAATGGTGTTTCCATTGACGGCAGCATTGTTACAAATAACTTTGAAGGTCCAATGCAAGGAAAAACAGTGGCTGAATAAATAGACGCCATCAAGAATGACTGTAAATATGTTAACGTTCATACGGAGCAAAATCCAAACGGAGAGATTAGAGGACAGCTAGTAGATATACCATAATCTATTCCCTACTTCCCATAATTTGGGATAACATCCTACCATTTGATTAGAAATGAGTCAACTACCAAGGGTTTATCCTTTTTGAGTATGTAAGATTGAGTAAAGCTCTGTATTAGTATGGTATCTGGATTCTGAGTTCGCCAGATACTTTCCCTCGCTTGTAATTATTAACTGATAGAAATTGGTGTACTTTTAATAAATGTACTAGAATCCCATTACCAGAGGAAACCTATTCTCCATCTTGTCTGACTGATGAGGGGTTATAGAAAGGCCAGTCAATCAAGAACGATAAATTAGTTTAATGCTACTAACTAGTTTGAGTTAGGCGACGAAGCAATTAATATCGATTAATTATAATATTTTTGAATCATTTGTTAAAAAGTTATATTCCCACAACTTTTAGATAAAAAAGTGGAAAAAATAAACAAAAAGCTTCCTAGAGGAATTTTGATAATTACTATACTTACGATAATTAGTGGTCTACTTCTTGTCATAATGTCCGTTTATGCATTTAATCTGTTACTGCCACTAGGTGGAATGTATCTTATGGGGCCTGCATTTTTGTTAATTTTGGGAGTATCATCATTGATTACAGCCTATGGGTTGTATATGGTGAAGAACTGGTCATGGAAACTTTTGTTGGTACTTTCAGGATTTGGAGCTGCAGGATATCTGCTCAATGTTGTAAATGGACAGTTTATATCCATATTTGGAGTACTCTATAACTCTATCATCATATACTATATGTACAGACCCCATGTAAGAAGGTATTATAGGATAATATCTAAAGCAAGAAGATGATTGGTCCAACAAATAAAATAGTATATTGAGATTGCTCTCAAAATTTTAACAAAGAACTTGATTCAATTCAAAATAATTGTGATGCTGTTAGTGAATACATCTAGCGCATACAGTCATCCTAATTCTAAAATCACGACCCTTAACTTATCTCAAAATGATCCTGATATAAACAACATAACGATTCACCACAAAAAAAATAAAATCAGTCACAAATAAAGTAAACTTTAGGATTCTGGTTCTTGTATCGGATACTTATAAAAAGTCTAAATAGCAACAAAATGCATACATCTTCTAAGAAACGGTACATCTAAACCAATTACGTAAATTGCAATATGTTGCTTTTAAGGTGAAATATCAATTGTTTTTGATAGTTTTAATTTTCTTTTATCTTATAGTATAAGGTTCGATCTAATGATTTACATTAGATAATCCGACAAACCTTGAGAATTTAATTTATTTGGGTAAAACTCAGTTGTTCATCTTTAAGAATTCTAATGAACAAAAAGAAAAATGACGGAATGCTGATTTAAATGGAAAGCCCGATCGAAATTCATTATAACCTGAAACATAAAAACAAACTAATTAACCAAGTATCTCGTCTGTAATTATTTTCTTGATTAATTTTGATGTGTTTCCTTTTCCAAAAACCTGGTTTTGGGCCATTTTAGTAGGATTCCATTCCCTCACACTATCTATTATTTTGTTTGGATTGGTATCGGTTAGAACGTTCCAGCCTTCTTTCACCGTTTCTACCCATTCTGTGTTTTGCCTGATTGTGATGCAAGGAACAGAGAGCAAATAAGCTTCCTTTTGCAACCCTCCGGAATCTGTTATAATTTTTTCTGCATTTTTGACCAGCTGGATAAAGTCGATATAACCTACAGGACTAATCATTAATACATTTTTACAGTCCTTTAACTTTTGAAATAATTTCTTTTCTTCTAGTATTTTTTTAGTACGGGGATGAATGGGAAAAACAATTTTTACATCTGACAAAGTTGTAAATGCCCTAATAATGGAAAGGAAACTGGTATCAATTTCCGTATTTTCGGCTCTGTGCATAGTAAAAACAACATATTGTTTCGGGTCAAGACCCAAATCCTCTATAATTTTTGACTTGGAAGCTAACTTTTTAGCTTCAATAACTATTTCAGCTGACAAATCCCCGGTTTCATATATTTTTCCAAATATTTTTTCCCTCTCCAGATTGGCTCTTGCGGTCTTGGTTGAAGCAAACAAATAATGACTTAGATTATCAGTCAATATTCTATTTGTTTCCTCAGGCATTCGCCTATCAAAGCTTCTTAATCCAGATTCTACGTGTGCTACCTTGATGTTAGATTTAATGGCCGAAAACGCACCAGCAAATGTCGAATTTGTATCGCCATAAACTAGGGCCAGGTCGTACTTATTTTTTAGCAGTATTTTTTCAATTTTTGTTATCATCTCGCCGACTTGATGACCTGGGAGACTGGAGCCTATTTCTAAATTGTAATCTGGCTTTGGTAAATTAAATTCTTTAAAAAAAATTTCAGATAACTCAAAATCATAGTGTTGGCCAGTATGTATAATCTCATGATGTAGGACCTTTTCTAACACGTTGTGAATCGGTTTTAGTTTTACAAAATTTGGTCTTGCCCCGACAATAGAAACTACTTTATGACTTTTCAATAAAAGTCCTCATCAAAGTAGAATGTTGTTGGTGATATTTTATTATTATTATATTGTTTAATTTGAGAGTCCATTAGAAACTATTTCGCTAATTTGTCACATGCTATGCTATTAGCAAATACTTGAGGCTGGGTCATAATTCCAAACGAATAAAGCTAGTCTTATAGAGCATTATATTTTGTTTGAAACAAATACTAACTAAAAGACTAGCAGAGTATAGTTCCTCATCCATTCTAATTAGTATTTTGTATCTTGTCGGATTGATTGATTGGTCATCATCAAGTAATTCCTTTGTCAATCCGCATCGGAAGAAAAGAAGAAGAGGTAGACCGTGCGTATACTCGCCAATAGTAATCCTTCGTTGCTTTATAGTCCGCATATGGTTCAGACTAAACTCAAACAGATCACTGCATCATTTTCTTTGTTTGGATTTACCCTATAACAGAAAGATCTTGAAGGTATGTGGTCTAT
>JBBRRF010000272.1:0-3322 GCA_038200885.1 Candidatus Nitrosocosmicus sp. | reverse complement strand
AGTTGCTTGTACTAGAGTACTATTCATCCTTTGAGGATTTTAAGGAGAAGGTATCCAGATATTTCAGAACAAAAAGATTTGGTCTAAATATGAGGAACTATTTACTGAGGACGATTCAGGAACATATATGAAATGGTATAGATGTAATTAAACTTTGTAGAAACATCTCTGATGGAGTAAGACCATTAATCCCTCCGTGTTCTCTAGTATCGTTGTACGCTTTGACAAACATGTCATACCTAAGTTTACCATCGTCTATATTTGGAATATCCTCTAACGCTAGAAACTCATTCCTTACTATTTTGTTATAGGCTTCTATCTTTCCTTGCATCTGTGGATAGAAGTTGGGTATTCTCTTCTCATTGATATTATTGTGTACAAGAAAATGGTTGAAGCTTTTAGATGTAAACTGCTTTCCGTTATCATGCATGACAGTCTTGGGTTTACCATTATTCATTATCCAATCCTCTAGTACATTGATTACGTCTATCGATCTTTTTCTTTCAGACCATCTACTAACTACTTTCCTAGAACAATCATCTAAGCAGTTGATGAAATAATTCTTTGCACCAGAATTGTTAAGATAGAAAGGGCCAAGAATGTCCATCTGGACCATATCATTGGGATTTTTCATGGCAAATCGCTTGTATTCTCTTCTCTTAAATTGACATTTGAGGATGTTAAGACCATGTCTTTTTAACCTCTTGTATATGGTTCTGGTGCTTAATGATACTCCAGTGCTCCTCTTTAGTCTAAACCTGATCCTGCTACATCCAAACTTCTTGGTTAATCGTAGATCAAGTATCGTTTCTTCTACCTCTGATGTTATCTTCTTGTACTTGATGGTATGGGGTCTTCTAGAGAGATCTGATAAACCTTCTATCCCCTTCTGCTTGTACCTGCTCTTCCACTTGTAGTACGTCTTTCTGGATGTACCGTATCTTTTGCAAATATTAGATACAGTCTCACCAGTCCATTCCTTTTCATGTATTAGATTAAATCTTCCTTCTATTTCTATATGAATTCACTTCCTGACGACAACAACAGAAGTGTAACCCATGTCCGTAAGCAATAATGTCACCTATGTCTGGACGTACAACACCTAATGATGTCCCCATCATTTTTGTTTATTCAAGGTCTCTGAGAAATTATTCTGATTTTATTCTCTCAAGCACATCATTATATTTAGCTCGTACGATTGATTCTAAAAATTATTTAACTATTATTACTAAAGTATTCGTCAAAGACATCTCCAGAGAGCTTTTTCAAGGTTTTCACTCACCATTCCAAAGTTACCTTTTTCAAATTGTAAAACATGTTTATGTTTGGAGCAACAACCTCCATGACTTTTAACTTTTTACCAAATTTCGTATTTACGCATATTCCTTGATCATAGCTACATAACAGATCAATTAAGAATTGATTCCATGTGATGATAATGATTATCTCAATTATAATGTATTTTCAATTAATCTAATAAAATAGGTAATAAGGGGACAATTTGAGATCATTACAATTCATAAAACTTACAGGCTCTTTTCTTTTCATTTTTTTCTATTTGCATTAAGAAATTCTTCTAGTTTTTCTAGCGTTTCAGAATGTAGGTGATGCTCTATGCCCTCGGCATCCGAGTTCGCAATATCTTCCCTCACACCTATGAAAGTAAAGAACTCTGTCAATAATTCATGCTTTCTTCTAATATTTTGGGCGACATTTGTCCCTTGTTGGGTTAATCTAATACCTCTGTATTTTTCATATTCTAAATATCCTGTGGTATCTAATCTTCTCATCATCTTGGTAACACTAGGGGCCGAGACATTCAAACATTCGGTAATATCAACACTGGTAGCATATCCTTTTTGTTGCACTAGTTCATAAATAATCTCAAGATAGTCTTCCATCCTATCTGTACGTTCCTTTCTCTGTGAACTATTGACCTTTCTAATAGAGTCGATTATTGTTTTTTCCCCAAAAGAAGAAGTATTATTTGACACTTTCTAGTCCACCTAGTTAGTTATATAGAAACCAAGGTTTGATAAAAAACTTTGCAAGACTATCACACTACACCAGCAATCCTGTAATATACATTATTAGCAATCCTATGATAAAGCCAGCTATTATTGCCGCACTGGGACTTTTCTCCTGGGAAGCTAGTGATCTTATTCCGGATCTAACTGTTTTTTCTCCAAAATCCCCACTTTCGGCGTTGTTAGTCTTACTACTTTGCCTGAACGATTTCCTCATCCATACTGCGAGGGCGTACACAACCTGAAATATTGCACCTGCTCCAACTGACAAAAATATGATTGAAGCTAATGGTGAATATACAAATCCGCCGATCCAGGTACCTAAAATAGTGGGAACCCCTGCAATCAGTCCCATTGCAATTAATCGTCTTATCATTAACTTTCCTGTTTTTGCAAGGGGTGCAACGATAGCTAGTCCTTCTGTTGTATTATGTATTGTAAAGCCGATGATTAAAAAGGTGCCAAGTGCAATTTCACCAAGCAAAACCGCTGCTCCTATTGCCAAGCCTTCTCCGAAATTATGTAAGCCAATTCCTATTGCAACCATTAGCGACAAAGTAAGTGGCTTGATGATTTCACGCTTGTCAATCAATCGAGTCCGTTTTTCTTCTTCTTTCTTTTGTTCCTCCTCCTCTTGCTCTTTTTGTGCTAGATCTATCGTATCATTTGAAAGCGGATTTGTCAGGGATATTGATGAAACCCTTGTATTGGACATGGGTTTGGGGGTGGAATCCAAAGAATTATTTTGAGCACTCAAATGTTTTGATTCATTCTCCTCTTTCTCATATTCATAAGATAACTTTGACTCTGCTCTCTTGCCAAAATATTCTGAGAGATAGAATAGTCCAAGGAAAGTCGCAATGATTATGACTGGTATTAAAAGTTGGCCATTAAATGTTGTAGCTAAATTATTCGCAGCTATTTCGTTACTTTCTAAAAATGCATCAATACCCAAGAATACCAGCAAACCTGTGGTTAAACTCAGAAAGAAATTATACTGATTTCTTGTTATCCTCCTCAAAAAAGGATACCACGCAAGTCCAATTAATACTGGTATCACACCTACGAATATTCCCAACATCGCAAATACTGAGAACTGATTGATGTTTGGAATTGGAGCAGGAGCAGCAGCCTCGATGACCTTGCTAAATCTTGTTCCGTCAGAAGTAGTTATGCCTACTTCATAAGGTTCTGCTGTGTTCCAAAAAAAGGGTATTATGACCTTAGCTTCTGAAAGCCTTGGCAATACCTGAGAGGGTTCGATTGCCGCAGATTGTATCCTATCATTAATGTCT
>JBBRRF010000271.1:0-3323 GCA_038200885.1 Candidatus Nitrosocosmicus sp. | reverse complement strand
CCCCAAACTTGTCAGCTTTTTATCTATTTTTTTAACATAGTCTGATAAAATTGAATTGAGCTGATTTCTATACTCGTATATTTCTTGGACCTCTAGTATTGGGTGAAGTTGAAAGGCTCGTTTATCATACTCTTCTAAAAGATTGATATATTTATGTGATAGTCTGTCCCTTTCATACTCGTCTATTTTTTTTTCATCAAAATGCTGGTTAATCTTGTTTAAAGCTTCTAAAGCAACTGATTTTTCGAAGTAAAGATTGCTTAACTCATACTTGACATTGCCAAGAATTTTTAACTGACTCTCTTTTCTTATTTTAATAATTTGGAAAACAAAAAGGGCACAAATTACGCCTAACATGGCTGAACTAGCAACTATGACTATCTCTATCATGTTAATATGCTAATTATAATGACGTATTGGTTTATAAAAATAAAATAATGTTAAATAAGTAAAAATTAGAAGGTTATTTTACCCGCCTTTTTATCCATTTATATTTTCTGAGCTTTGGATCGGGATATCCACATTTTGAACAGGTTTTGCCACGTTTGTGAAATGAATTATGTCCGCATCTTCTACATCTAATATGTGTCTTCTTGCGGGTAAATTTACCCATAGATGTTGTTCCTTTTGTCAATTCCTTTTACCTCAAAATTAGTTGTAGTTATTTGAACTGAGGAGGAGAAATTATAACCACATTATCTCCTCTCACAACGATATTTCCAATTTCATCTGTCTTTCCTTCTTCTAATATTTCCACAGAACTTTCTAATAATAAATTCATATGTTGATCAAAACCTTGTAAATTTCCTCTAATAACCTTACCACCCTTCAATTTTATCAAAACATCCCTACCGAGGCTTTCATCGAGGACTTTAACTGCCATATCTACTGACAACTTTATCTAACCTATTTTCTATCAAATGGATGTCCTATATTAAATTTAGTTTTTACTTTTTTTATGCGGACATAAAGAATCACCTATAGTTGGGGTCTGTAATTAGAGACAAAATTTTTTCTATCACCTGGGAAAGCATTTTATTTCCTTCTGTGGAATTGGCATTAAAGGGATTTCCCCATATTCCATTTTTAGTAAATTTCGTAAATCCTGCTGGATTGTTAATTGACATGTTTGTACCCAATTTATACAAAGAGCCGAATTCGTGACCCTTTGTATCCAATCCTGCCTTTGCAAGATCCATATTAACAAGATTTGGATGAATAGCCATCATGATGGAAGTTTCTACTTCTCCTGCATGATCAAATCCTGTTTCAAGCATTTGCCAGTAGTTAATAAAGTAGAAAAAGTCTGAATTTATGGCATATTTTGATAATAAATTCTGTCCGACATATTGTAAAAGGCCAATATTGCCGTGATGCCCATTGATTACATACATACGTTTGATACCGTGCATTGATAGGGACTGACAAATACAAGAGATAAAATCAACTAATATGTTATAGTCTATTGAGATGTTAAAGAGTGGTTCATGTTCATAAGATACGCCATAGAAAAGAGAAGGAAGCAAGAATGCTTCCGTTTTAATTGATACAATGTTCGAAATATGTTCTACAATAAGAGTATCTGTCGAAAATGGTAAATGATCTCCGTGCTGTTCTATGGAACCAAGAGGCAAAATGGCCGACTCGAAATTGAAATCTTTTGTCAAGCTGGAAAATTTGTTTTGACTGATATTCTTGATTTCCATTATTAATTTAATTAGGATCGTCGCGCTGTGCTATAAAACATATTTGATTATTTATAACTGACTTTGCCCCAATAGACCTCTAATTTATCTTCTAAAAACAGCTTTACTGCTTCAAGCAGCGCAAGGGCTTCAGCAATTTGACCTTTTATCTTGATAGATTCCAATGTGTCTTCTGTCAAAACCTTAAACGATTCTTGAATAATTATAGGACCTTGATCTAGATCTTCTGTTACAAAGTGTGCGGTACATCCAATTATTTTGGCGCCTCTTTCAAAAGCTTGTACATAGGCAAAAGCTCCAGGAAAAGCAGGCAATAAAGATGGATGTATGTTTATGATTCTATTTGGATAGCGCCATACAAAATTAGGAGTTAGTATTCTCATATACCTTGCCAAGACGATAAGGTCGATGTCGAAATTTTCAACCAGTTGTAAAATTTCACTTTCTGCAACACTTTGTTCCACGTGGTTTATAAAATGAAATGGTATGGAAAAGGAATCTGCAATTGATTTTAGCTTTTCATCTGAGCCAATTATCAAAGAGATATTGCAATTTATTTCTCCAGAGGTGCGAGAATTTAGAATTTTCAACAAGCAATGGTCTTCTCTGCTTACTAGGATTGCCATGTTCTTGACTTTGTTCTCTTCATGAAAGTGTACCTTCACTTCCATGGCTAGTTTTCTGCCTAGCTCATCCAATTCCTTTTGCATCTTTGATTTATCAATCGTTGGAAATGACGCCTCAAGATGCATTCCAAAGAGTCCTTTCACTACATTCTGGTTTATCTTTTCAATGTTTCCACCGTTTCTAAATATATAGTTAGTTGTATTTGCTACTATTCCTTCTTTATCTTTACCTACAATAGTAATTTCAACATGTGTTTTAGTATTTTTTGAATCTGTGATATTTGTACCGGTATCTCCCATTTATGATGAAAGATATTGATTATCCAAGATAAATATGATGCATCTACACACGCGTGTAAATATAGAGTTTCTTATTGCGTCTAAAACAGGCTGCTTAAATTTAATGCATTCCTACCCGTCTTGCTTGCTTGCTTGCACCGGAAACCAAATGACCAAAAGAAAATGGAGAGTGCGAGGGAGGAAGAAACAAAGCATATTGCAAGATAGCAGAGTTTTGATACTTCATTTATCACATAAGGCGACAGATTCAAGATGCTTTGACTGCTCTATTGCATGATTCATTTGATCTACTTTGTATTACGCTTCTGTCTAAATAGACATGAACCTATTATACAATGACGCTTTGAGCAATAGTTCCTGTTCAATGCTTTTCATCTTGAGAGAATATGCCTATTCTTCTTATTCTCTTCATAGATGAAAACACGGTTTCAACCATCTATCCATCTGTGTCCATAGCTTACACTGTACTCCTTCCATCGTTGAAGATCATGTCTCTGTGCTATCAAAGACAAATTTAAGATTATGACCTATCTTCCTTACCATTGCATCCTTTCTGACTTTAATACAAGGTGTACCATTATCTGATAAACACCTGAAAGTATTATTACTGTCATATGCGCCATCAGCTAAAAGTTTGTCCAATTCCATTCATTTGATTTAACAAGATCATCAACCAATGTAGGTAACAACT
>JBBRRF010000270.1:0-3345 GCA_038200885.1 Candidatus Nitrosocosmicus sp. | reverse complement strand
TGAGGAGGTGTGGAATATAGCCAAACAAGATTTGCTTGTACTGGAATATTACTCATCCTTTGAGGATTTTAAGGAGAAGGTATCCAGATATTTCAGAACCAGAAGGTTTGGTCTAAATATGAGGAACTATTTACTGAGGACAGTTTAGGAACATATATGAAATGGTATAGATAACTTCCAGTTATTGTTAAACCATGCTAATTACGCAGGTGTTCTAATGAAAACAAAATCTGATTCAAATATCAATAAGATGAAATTCAATAAATGTTTACAAATAGTGTGGATATTGATTCCTGTGTTTCTCTTAAGTCTGCCAATTAATGTGTCTTTAGTAAACGCTAGCCGTGGAGAGCAAGTTAGTTGCTATGATCGGGGTTTTATAGACGGTGAAGACCATCCATTTAATCAGAAGACTTACGACAACTGCGGAGACGATTATTATCAGGGATTTTTACAAGGCTGTATGTCCGTAGAGGGAAACGATGGAGACATTTGTAAAAGCGCGACAGATGCTTAATTTAGTTACTGTCTTATTGATTGACACTCTTTTATATTTTTAATTCATAATTCGATCGGATTAGGCTTTAAACCATTCTTATATTTATTAAATATATACAGAATACTCAAGATCCTCTGAAGCAGTATTAAAATTGAGATGTAGATGGGTTTCCGCTAAGATGGTTAAATAATCCTTAAAGTCTAGCATCTTTGTGTGCTATGTTTGGTTAGTACCTCACGGAGTCAACAACTATGAACCCGGATAATCGGGGTTATAAAGTATTATTACTGTACAGGTTTTCGTCTCATCTGGATGAATTACATCTCTACAACCTTCGTCATACCTAGTGGATAGCGATTCTTGTTTTAGGTCAGCGCTGGGAGTGGATGATACAGAGTAACTTCCGAAACCTAGTGTTACCATAGTACCCGTATCCGACCCCTGAAATGTATCTGGTGTTTGATGGTTTCCATCTACACGGATTGTGAAATCCGACGCCTCAGCTGTGCCTCCAATGACATTTGTTACATTAACAATGACATTTAATGTTCCGAATTCGACGCCCTGACCTTTTTCACCTTGCTCACCCTGTGGTCCTTGAGCTCCTGTATCACCTTTTTCACCTTGCTCACCCTGTGGTCCTTGAGCTCCTGTATCACCTTTTTCACCTTGCTCACCCTGTGGTCCTTGAGAGCCAAGAGGTCCCCTCAGCAAATCCAATCCAGGTAGGTCTGAAAATTCATCAAGATCTATAGATATTGTTCCTGATACTTGAGGTATAAATCCCATTATAACAGTGGAGAATACTAAAGCAAACATAATTACAACTGAAAATTTTATACTATGATTTGTCAAATTCAATGTAATAACAAAAAATTAAGTATTTTTTACATTCGACTAAAAAATATATAAAATTAGCACGAAAAATTATTATCAAAAATATTGTATGGTAGATAATGGAGTTTACTGTATATCATCAGCTCTCTCGCGCTCTCTCTCTCTTGTATATTATTTTGAGAATGTATGTTCTAATAGTCGGCACGAAGGCAAGTTAAACCATAAGATCCAAAAAAGATTATGATTAATTATGCATGTGATATAGTGTGGAACAACAACAAAAAGAAGAAAAAGCAAAGGAACCTATTGGAGTATTCGGAAGGCTATTTACAGAAAATGCTACTGCAAGAATTCTGGATTATTTCATATCGCACAGGTTTCATTCTTTTTCAATAGCTGAAGTAGGTAAAGCTTTAGAATTATCCCATGAGATAGTTTTAGAAGGAATTAGTGAACTAGAGAAAAGAGACAATGTAAGACAAGATAAAAGAGTAGAAAACGCAGATAACGCTGCCAAGGACATTCTTTTTACATTATATGTTGAATCTATGACAGCTAATGCTATTATCAGAGCTGCATTTGAAATAGCCAATACTGAAAGGAATTCATCTAAAAGGGAGAACACAGAACAAAATCAATAGTAAAATATCATATAGAAAAAGATTCGCTTATTAGTATAAATCTCTGATAGTTGAGATCTATATCCTTTAAGGTTGCCGGGCCATTGTCTTTGACCAAAATGGGACGAGGCCAAATACTAGTAAAGATAGGCTTATTGTTTCGTTTTATTGTACTTTTCGTAACCAAATGGGATTAAATCCAAATTCATTATGAAAAAGGATATATAATTAGAAATGAAATAGCATTCTAAACTTTTGATATCTAAATGACCGAAAGCGACGGAGCCATCACTACTAAGAAATATAAAATACAATGGCAATGCGCAGCTCTTTATGCTACGGAAATGTTAGTAAATTCCAATTCGAATATTGATTCGATTATTTGTGAAAATATGGACGATTTTGAATTATTACTTTTGAACGGAGATAAAATAGTGGTTCAAGTTACACATACGGAAAGCAAAAGTAATTTCAGCAAGAGAGATAAGAAGATTTCAAAATCTCTTAAAAATTTTAAAGGGTTAATGAAAGATGAACAAATCATAAATTTTTGGATTGTTTCTAATGTATCAATAACAGGTAACAAAAATGATGATATTAAACTAAGTGAAATACTTTCAGATGAGAACATCACTTTTTTTACGTCCCAATTAGAAACCGATGAAAATACAATTAAGAAATTATTAGAAAAAACCATAGTTAAAAAATTAGATTTAGATTTTTTGGATACCATTATCTTGAAGAAGCTGGGAGAAAAATATGGATCTGAATATCCCTTAATTCAACAGATTGCAAAATCAATTTTAGACATTATACGAGAATCATCTACAGCAGCAACTAAAAAGGAATTACAATATGAAAAGATCTTCCGTCAAGGTCAAAGCAAAGACAAGGTGAATTTACCTTCGACAACGAGGATATCAAAAATTCAATTACAAGAGATAGTAGAGAAAATTCTGCTAGATTCTAAGAAGATTCAACATTCTCTTCTTCAAAATGGACTATTATTATTAACAGAGCCTCAACACCCTATCAATACTCTCGAAGAATGGAAAAGAGGATTCGACTTTGACCTCGCAGGGATTAGAAAACAGTTAGAGTACAAACGTGAAAACATTATTCGGGAAATAATTGATTGCGTCAAGTGTAATACAAGTATACCATTTCATATATGTTCCTAAACCGTCCTCAGTAAATAGTTCCTCATATTCAGACCAAACCTTCTGGTTCTGAAATATCTGGATACCTTCTCCTTAAAATCCTCAAATGATGATTAATATTCCAGTACAAGCAAATCTTGTTTGGCCATAGTCCACAACTCCTCAAGCATCATAAACTCAGGGGATGCTGTAGGTAGGTACACTGGAATAAGACTATCCTTATTCTCTT
>JBBRRF010000269.1:0-3357 GCA_038200885.1 Candidatus Nitrosocosmicus sp. | reverse complement strand
TTGAGCAAGAACTTGGTTCAAATTAACAGTCACTACTATCAAAGAAACAGAAACTGCTAACAAAAAGATGGTCTGAATCAATCTATTGGTGATTTTCATCATGATTTATCTAGAAGCCTAGTATTTAAATTTCATTAATATAAAATAGTTTGTTTTGGTCTAATATCGACCTTTGACAATTAACGAATATACCGAAGAATGTGCTTGATTAACTCAAGGCAAGTCTCAATAGTGCAATCTAATCAAGTAAATTTGAAATTGAAATTGAATTTTTATAGCAATTATTGTTTAATTTATTGGTTACAGTTCTCAACCGTGGGGATTCGTGCCGATATCGGTATTTTAATTAGGATTCTAAAGTTAATTGTAGCAAAGTATACTTAAACATTTAATAAATAAACCGAAATTTTAGAGCTAGATCAGAATCACTTTTAATGAACCTTCCTCTCTTCTAACTAGAATTCCATTCAATTCTATTAACTTAGCAGTTAAGGCATAGACATCTTACCAAAATCCCATGTAGAGAAAAACTTTGGTGTTATTTTAATTATGATACCTTCTCCACTCTTAGAGCGTTCACTAATAGCCTTTGCCATTGGATGATCGAGTGTACCTAAATATTTTATAATTATCTTATCGGATATTGATATGACTGTTTGAAGATCATCGGAAATAGTAGCTACACCTTTACCTTTTACACCTTTATATGGGCTGTTACCATCTTCAATACAGAAATAAATGGTAGGTCTTTGTCTGACATTTTGACTCTTATTAGTCTTTTTGCCTGTCATGATGAATAGTTTTTCTTCATTTTTATCGTAGTAGAACCATACCGGTTGAATGTTAGGATCGCCTTTATTATCAATTGTAGCAAACTGTAAATTTAATTTACTTTCGAGGAATCGCTCAGCCTCATCCATAGTCATGCTAGGAATCTCTGGAATTGCTTTAAGGATCTTCACATTATTTGAAATCCTTCTTGTCGAATAAAAGTATTGTAAGATTGAGCCACTATATCGAGTATGTACTTTATTACCATGTACTCTTGATTTAATGGAATGTGTTATCACGGTTTCTAATCGTTCTATGCCAGTATATAACATAAAGTATATCTAAAGTTAGTCTGGGCGCGTGGGGATTAAGTTCCTAGTGGTAGTAGGGTTCGGTGGAAATCGTGAGGATAGTCACAGGGATTTGATAATCAGTATAATCGCTGGCTATTTATCAACGATTAAATTTATCGAGAAGAGGACAATTAACTATCTTAGCAATCACGAACTAGTAATCTTTAATTCATAGAACAAATATCATTAAATGTTTTGTCATTAAAGATTTCAATAATTCTTTTCATTTCTGTTTTATGTTTTATGTTTTGCGGCGTGACCCTTACAGGTCATGCTCAATCTGAGCTACAGACAACTAAATATAGAAACATGGTTATCGATTTGGGTAATGGTTTGGAGACTAACGCAAGATTAAATCTTCCAGCTTCAGGTGACGGTCCCTATCCAGGCATTCTTCTTGTACCTGGCTCTGGACCTATCGATATGAACGAAACTGGTGGCGCTGTTCTTATAGATAACGAAACAGGCTCGCTTATTTATCCACCTGCCAGACCGTTCTTTGATATAGCTGAATATATTTCAGAAAGAGGCTTTGCAGTATTGCAGTATGACAAGAGGGGCATAGGTGCAAATTTTACAATTTTGGATAGTAACGTATGGGGAAATACAACTGTTAACGATCTAGAAAACGATGCACAGAAAGTGCTAGAGGTTCTTATACAACAACCAGAGGTTGATTCTAATAGTATATCTCTACTCGGTCATAGCGAGGGTACTATGTATGTCACAAGACTTGCAATTAACAATCCGGATATAGTAGATAATATCGTATTGATGGGCCCAGTGGCCCTTGGCTATCACGAAGAAGCATACTATCAAGCAGTCACTCTCCCAATATTCTATGCTCAACAGATTCTAGATCATAATCACAATGGATTTATATCAATACAAGAAGCGTTGGAGGATCGTATTTTCCACTCTATTCCAATAAATCTCACTCAAGCTCTCACTCAAAACATTACTACTATGGATGGAACGGTCGAACAACTTAATCCCCAATATAATATGAATAATGATACATTCATAAGTATTAGTGACGAACTTAAACCCAGACTAATAGACCAACTCAGATTAGCATCAGTAGTGACACAAGATCAGAAGTGCGGTCTAAAACCATGTCCAATTTGGCTTAAATCACAATACTCTGCTATACCTAATTTAGATATCATAAGTAAAGTTCCCTTTGACACATCTATTTTGATATTGAATGGAAAGAATGATTCACAAACTCCAATACAACATGCATTACTTTTACAACAAAAACTAACGGAAGTAAGACATCCTGATCATACATTGATAACATATCCGGACCTGGGTCATTTATTTTACCCTTCATCTCAATGGCTTACTGTTGCTGGAGGACCAATGGAGCCAAAGGTTCTAGAAGATCTTTTTGGCTGGCTTTCAGATCCAGTCAGAGACATCAAGAAATTTACCATTTTGCGACAAGAATGAAATGGTAGTTTGGTTGTGGCACTACAAACATAACCCAAATCAGTGATTACAGCGGGAAATTACCATCATATAAGATTTAAACCAATTTAAGTTCAGAGGGATTCGTCACTAAAACAACCAACTGATTAGCTGAAAATATACTGTATTTGGTATTTTCATAATTACTTTATAAATTAATGCTTTTGCTCTCTTCATCTGTATCTAATTAGTGCCTTCAACTCAGAGATTGATATGTCAATTGCATATGAGTTCGGTTTAATATCCCATGAAGATTTAAGTAATCACAAGAATTTTATATATACTTTATATTTGATTGAATACATCCAGGGGGATTAAGTTCCTTGTGGTAGAATGGTTCTATAACATCTGATAGCACAGTAAATTCTTTAATCGGATGATGCATATTTGTGCTTGATTAGTGATGAATTGGGTATGACGTTTAGTAACAGTCTGGGCGCTTGGGGATTAAGTTCCTTGTGATAATAGGGTTCTATATCATGATTATATGTATTATCGCATTCTATACATCAAAATAAAAAAAATTTTAAGAATCTAGGCTGCTATGGGTTCTTCTGTCTTTCTAAATTCTGAGCGTGGTTGGATTTTTTTCTTTTCCTTTTCTATGGTTTTCCCCTGTTCTTCTTCTAATGGGATTTCATAATCACAGCACATACAATGATTTAGAAAACATCGTTTATATAATTATAAGAACAAATATGCAGAGTATCACGGTGACCATAAAGCGTATCTTTCTGGTGACACATTCAGAAAACATGAA
>JBBRRF010000268.1:0-3401 GCA_038200885.1 Candidatus Nitrosocosmicus sp. | reverse complement strand
TGGTAGCAACGGTACTGACCATCCTTCTTTATGTTATAACAATGGCATCGGGGACATTCCACTTGACCTTTATTCCATCTGACATTTCTAAGTAAACTGGCACACCAACTTTCATCAGGAAGCAAAACAGATAACGTAAACACATCATAAGTTCGTGTTATCTCAAGTTAAGCATGGCTGAAACATTTACCAATATGAGCGTTTCTTTTATATTTATCCTTTTATTTGATAATTTTTTTTTGAAAGTAAAATTATTGAATAGCGATTGTGTGATTGAATCTTCCATCTGGGAAATAATTATGGATTTAAGGAGATTGACAAAATGATTCTTATCTTCTCAAAGGCCTAACTCCTTGAAAAATTATTTATGATTTCAATAAAGCACATCGTACCTTTTTTTAAGAGGTCAAGATTAGTGAATTCATTTGGTGAATGCATTTTATTTGGCAAAATAGTACTTCCAATACAAATTGAATCTACGTTTAAGATATCTTTAAAAACATACATGGGCCCAGTTCCTGACGAAGAGACATTTAAAATAACTCCATTAAATATCTTTGATGCAGAATCTACAATTAATTTTACAAACTCGTTATCCAATGGCGTTCTATAAGCCGGCTCACCGCTTAGATAGTTTATAGTTACATCATTTTCTGAATAACCTTTTGATCCCAAGTATTTTACCAATTTGTTAAATTGTATTTTCGGATCCATATTTGGTACTAATCTAAAATCCATCTTGACGGTAGCGGTCGAAGGGAGTATTGTTTTATATCCTTTATTAGTATAGCCTGTAACCAGTCCCGAAATGTTACAGGAAGGTTCTGACGCAAGCGCCTTCTTAATCTCGTAAGAAGATTGTCCTTTTATGAAACATGATATGCCATATTCCTTTTTGAATGCTTCCTCATTGAAAGGTTCATTAGCTATTAATTGTAATTCCTTTTCACTTAGAGATATTACTTCGTCATACCATCCTTTAATTAGAATTTTTCCGTCATTGACGTTATACAGCAAAGACAATAAATGTACTAATCTCCAAGCAGGGCTCTCTATTGCAACTGCTAAACTCGAATGAACGTCCCGGCTAGGTCCATGTACCTTTATTTCTACATTCAGAATCCCTTTTTGACCCAATGAAATTATTGCTCGATCATCTTTATCAACATAACCGCTTTCCCATATTACCAAATCGGATTTGAATTTTTCCCTAAACCTTTGAACATATTTTATCAAATTTGGACTTCCAATTTCCTCCTCACCCTCTATTAGGAATTTAATGTTGCAAGGAACATCTCCTGTCTCTTGCAAAAAATATTCTACGGCCTTTATTCTAGTGATCAGTTCGCCTTTATCATCAGATGACCCCCGACCGTATATGTGATTGTCGATTACTTTCCCACTAAAAGGATCCTCGTTCCACTTTTCTATTGGATCCACTGGCGAAACATCATAATGATTGTAAAACAATATTGTCTTTCCGCTGGGATTAGATTTTGATTTAACCTCACCATAAACAATAGGAGGTATTCGACTGATAGTTCTACTTTCTACTTGTTCTTCTAAATCTAAGAATAAAAGGTCCGATTGAATTCCAGCATTTTTCATCATATTCGACAAAAGGATCGAACACTCCTCCAGACCCTGATTTGTTGCCGAAATACTTGGCTGTCTTATCAATATTTGCAAGTTGGATATTAAATCATTCATTTGATCATCGGTCAAAGAAGCAGGAAGTAATACATTATCCAATTAATTCATCTGTCTCCCAATAAACCACAATAATTAAAAAACATTCCTTGTTCCCATATCCCGGCTGACTCATTTAACACACATTATTATTTATTAAAATTTTGTTAAATGAATTAGATGAAAATTTAACTGAACAAAAAAATAGAAAATATGAATATAACAAATGTTGTAAAAAAGTTCTAAAGCAGAGGGGAATTATTTTTTGTTTTATCCCAAACATGTTGAATGATTTCGGATACTGTCTGATAAACATCCCCATTGAAATTAGAATCCCATAATCTGGTAACGTATTCTCCAGGGGAGGTTTTGTTTTCTAATCTATTTTCAAGTATACCAATAAATTCAGGTCCGAGCCCCAAATCTTTCAATCCTTGTTTGGCTACGTGTAACTGAGTCTTTGCAGTTTCTGAAATATTGAAATGAGTTTTAGAATTGTACCCCGTACGGATCACCGCCAGTCTTTCTTCTCGTATAGATGATAATGGTCGCAAGGGTTTTCCCTCTAGAATTGAGCGATACAAAAACCCAATAAAAAACTCAATCATTGCCACAATTTCCTTTGGGGTTGGTTGAACAGACATTATTCTTGTTTCAACCCTATAATAAGGGGAATTCAACCGTATTCTAAGATCATCATGTCTATCTTTTTCAAGTCCAAAATAATCATTAGTACTATCAGGACCTGGTCTTGAGGCAATATAGTCTACGTAATCTTCAATTCGGTCTAAATATTTTGCAATGGCTGGAAATCCGGAATTTTGTTGTTCCGAATGATCATATAAATAAACCCGTGGTTCATAAAGTGAAAATAATTTACCCGCAAATAATCTACTATTAGAGCCTAGTAATATTGCTGAAGGTAATAAATTTAAAATATAATTGAACATGTGTGTAGTATATACAGGATTTAAACCCTGTAAGTGTAGGTGAAATCCCTGTATCGCAGTGGCAATGTCACATGCCTTGAATTGTTGACCATCAATTTCGATTTTTGGGAGCTTTTTTTGCCATTCATAAATATTCAGATACCGCTCTTTTCTTGTTATCAACTTCTTTTTGAATATCTCAGGAGAAGGATTTCCTCCAAGAAAAACGGGGATTACATTCCTATTTTTGTAAACTTTCTTGATTGCGATGCTCAGATAATCTATGAATTCTTCAAAAAAAACATTCACACTTGACAAACCGTGCATTGAAATTGGGTCAGTCTTGACTTCAAATTGACACTTGCCATATTCAAAATCTACATCATACTTAGTATTTAATTCCTTTATCAAAGCATGTGCGTTCACAGGTAGTGATTTATCATCAAGTAAACAAATTTCGATTTCAACACCAACCCTGTAGATTTCGTCCAGACGCCGAAGGTCATCTTGAATTCTCTTTTTTAACCCAAGAGTTTGGTCTGCCAAGATGTTATTCAAATTTGTTAAACCTATTAATGATATATACTATAAATTTCTTTATGTAATTATTCGCGTATACTCTATGTAGAACCAAGGGACATATGTCACCCCCTCACAGCAACTGGTACAGGTAGTATGTCTTCGAGTTTAAGTGCTTTTACAAAGCGTAAGTACCAACCATCATCTCTATGACCAGAGTATCTTTCCTCAGGATAGCATTTTGTAGTGGATATCCTTTTACCA
>JBBRRF010000267.1:0-3408 GCA_038200885.1 Candidatus Nitrosocosmicus sp. | reverse complement strand
ATTTAACAATTTCTTGATCTTCGTTGAATCCTGCAGATACTTGAATTGATAAAACCAAGAATTTATATCCACTGTAATTTTTTATCTGATTTTGCAATAATACCTGATTAGGAATTGTTACCATTTCGTTTCTTATTGTTTTTATTTTTGTAAATATTAAAGAAATTTCGATAACATCTCCAAGTGATTCCAAGTTTCCTGCTTGTATTCGGTCTCCAAGCTTAAATGGTTTTGAAGACAATAAAATAATTCCAGCTATTGCATTGCTAATAGTGTTTCTAGAAGAGAATCCAATAATAGATCCCACTGCTATACTTATAAATCCTGCAGCTGTGGCACTCAAAGTTGAAAAATGAAAAAGGATTATAATTGCAGATGTGACAATGATCATAGTCTTTACAAGAGAATCTATTCCTTTGATGCGACGTTCTTTAATATTTAAAGAATCTGCCACTCTTTTTAAAGTAAAATGTATGATCAGATAAATAGAAATGGATGAAAGGACTACAATTGCTATAACTATCAAATCATCCGTATAACTTCCTATATCGAAGGAAAGTAGGCTTGAGGTCGGATCTGTTGATGTTGATGATGCTGTATTAGTGCCACCTCCAAGCCTTTCTTCTGGATTAGAAGATGAATCTGATATTTGAGATGAAATTAACTCGTCATTTAAAAGTTGATCTCCCTCCGATTTGGATCCTGTTTCTATAGAAGGTTCTTCGATGTTGATGACAGGTTCGGATTCAATGATGCTTGTCTCTGGTATAATGGATAATTCCAAATTAGATGGAAATTTGGTTTGTGAAAGAGTGTACAGATCGTATAATAATCTCATATTCATGAATTAAACTTGCCATATCATTTTAGATGGTATTTAGGGTATCATTATACCAATAATACTGGAACATTGATGTTACTCATTATTTTCCTTGTATCACTAAATAATGATTTCATCCAAGAATCAATACCGGAGCTTCTTAGGATGACTAGATCATAGTTTCCATCTTTGACCTCATTAGATATCTCATCAGTAACATTGCCTGTTCTAAACTTGTAAGAAATTTCATTTTTACAGCCAGCTTCCTTACATTTTTTTATCTTTCTTTCCATTTCATCTATTATTTCTCCCTGTATTTCACGTTCCATATGGTGATTGGTATTGTGGTTATTTGTATCACTCCCTTCACCGGTACCTTTAACCGATACATCCTCCATCTTTTCAATATCCTCTAAAATTCGTAAAATTAATAATTCTGCTCCAGAGTAATTGGAAAGTGATATTGCATAGCCCAACAGCCTATTTGATTCTTCTTTCCCATCATATGTGACTAAAATTTTATTTAAACTAGGAATGTTTTGATTTGAAATAACATAGTTTTCAGAACCATTATTATTTTCAGTTATCGAATTTAAATTTGAACTGTTATTTGTAATAGTAGAGTCCTTTTTTTCTATTTTTTGGTCATGGTTCATTATGTTAACTATGAATCAACAAAGTATTTAAAGAAGAAAGATTGTAATGTTATAATTCGTAATGTTACATTTGGAAAATGGTTTAGATCTTTCAAGTAGTAATTAATACATTACTCAATTCTATTTCAAACCAAATTAGAAAACTTAGAATCCCAAAATTAAGGTAATCGATTTACATACTTATTTTATGGTCAAAGTTCAGAAAATTAATTTCTCAGAATCGTAAAAATAAAGTTTTAATTCATTTTTGTTGACTATGAATTTAGATTTTGGCTCAATTGTTTGTCGCATTTTCCAATGCATTTCCTTCAAATTTTGCATCTTGATTACCCATAATTGAATCACCCAATTGAGATTTTTCCATTCCCTGTAACACCGAAACATTATTACCAATTGAAGTACTATTTGCCAATAATTCCTGGTTTCCAGATGTTAAATTTTGTAATTCTTGGAAGGATCCAATACCACCTTCAGTTGATTGATCAGATCCTGATTGATTGATAGAACTGGAATTCGAATCAGAAGTTTCGTTAGCGGTTTGACCGGCTGTGCTAGAATTGGAAACATTACCTGATGATTGGTTAGTATTGTTTGCTTCTCCCATTATTCCGGAAGTCAAATTATTGAATGCTTCTCCAATTTCGCCCATAAAATTTTGTGCGTATACTGTCTGAGAGATAAGAGGTATTAATAATATCGAAAGTGCCGATAGATACAAATATTTCATTAATTGGAAATGTACATAATAGTATTTAAGTAACCATCAACTGGCGAAAAGTGCTTTTTAAATTTAATAATTTTAATAAGGTTTTTAATGCTTTGAACGAAAACACTGTCCAGTATAATAAATTTTGACATGCTCTAATAGAAAATTTGTGAGTTGATCTTGTATTTGTTATATAAAATTCGTTAACAGTGCCTCAATCTATGTTGTTAAGGATATTTTTATTTGAAATAATCTATGATGATCCTACCTTGGATCCTCTTCCTGAGGTATTATCCTTGTCTTTGGCAGACTGCTTTGCTTGAGTATTTGTTGATTGTGATACTTTAGAACCGTATTTGCTATTTTTAAGTTGTTCTTCCTTGATAGATGTAACACTATTTTTGCTATATCCTGCATATGATTCAGCTATTGCATTTTGATTTCTTTGCTTTAGTTCTTCTGTAACATATTCTCTGATTTTGCTAGAGTAAATGAAATTATTAATAGGCGGATTCTCCGCCAATTTATTTATTAGAGATGTAGAAATATCTTTAGCAATCAAAAAAGGTGTTCCAGCTCTACTGATTCCTCTTACAAGCTTTTTCTCATCGAACTTTTCAGAATTTCCGCTCCTTTTTTCTACAATTAATTCTGATAATGGGTGTTGATTTGTACTCCCAGTCATTTCAATGTTATTTACTTTATTTTGATATAAAAGAATTAGTCAACTCGTATAATTTTACATTTATGTAATATTTTGAAATTTTCCTCTTGTTCTTAAATGATTACATACTGTTGTAATTCCCGATCAAACTTTTATTCTTGTCTAATGATACGATAAGAGCATCCAAAAGTACTCTGTTGCACGATTATTTTTTCGGTTTTTTATAAACAATTCTAACCTAAAAAGTCGCATTGATGACTAAACTAACCCCTTTCGTAAAAATCCATTATGGTTTAACTGTTTTTCGAATCATGCATCTATGTAAAAATCTCCTTCCTAATCATCCATTATCACTATTCTTTCTATTGCTGTATTATTTACTGCCTTATCATCTACCTGTTTGATACTTTATGTATCATTGTTTGTCTATAGTTGGACCCTCTTAAGTTTTCTCAGGTATAACTCGTCTTTTCTATCCTTGTAGTTTTCTTTATTCTTTAGCATATACCACAATATTCTCAAGGTGTTTTTGATTTTTCCTTATAGTTTCTATTTTCTATTT
>JBBRRF010000266.1:0-3413 GCA_038200885.1 Candidatus Nitrosocosmicus sp. | reverse complement strand
TGAATATATTCTGGTGCCGTCATACCGGTTTCTTGTTAAAGTTGAAAAGAACATCAATACAGATCCGGAAAAATTGGCACCTCTTACTGATGCGGGTCTAACACCATACAGGGCGATTAAAAAAGTCAGACATCTTCTAGGACCAGGAAAAAGTATAGGGATTGTTGGTATAGGAGGGTTGGGATCTTACGGTGTACAATACGCAAAAATATTAGGCAGTGGTTCACACGTAGTGGCCTTTGATAGAAAAGACCAGAAACTAGAGCTTGCAAAGAAATGCGGGGCAGATTACCTGATAAATATGGAAAAAGGTCGGGATTTCAATAAAGAAGTAATGGATATTACATCAGGTAAGGGGATTGACGTTATTATTGATTGCGTTGGTGCTGAAGATACAATTAGTGGTTCAGCAAAGGTTATCGGGAAAAGCGGGACCATCGTTCTGGTTGGTCTATTTGGGAAGTACATCAAGATCCCTTTGGCGTTAACAGTGCTTAACGAATATAAAGTATTTGGGTCACTGTGGGGCAATTATAATGAATTACGAGAGGTAATTGAACTCCAAAGTCAAGGTAAAATAAAAAACTATCTTACAAAATTTAAACTTGATGAAATAAACGGTGCAATAAACTTGTTAAAACAGGGAGAAATAACAGGAAGAGGGGTCATAGTTCCTTAATAGATATAAAAAAGAGAGAAATAATTAAGACACTTCCTTTTAGATTTACCTGCAAAGTAAAATAAAAAAGAGAATGAACGGCCGGCTTTTATCCATGGTTCTATATAATTAGAACCGGTCACTATATTCGGTTTTTATTTATATTATGATATCACTTGCCATTATTCCATTTAGTGCTAATTGCCATAGCATACTAATGTACTATTAAAACTGGACATTTTGCCAATTCAGAAACACTTCTTGAAACACCCCCCCAATGTCTTTAATTTCAAAATTCCACCCAATCCAACATTACCAACAACTATAAGATTTATTTTCTCTTTGTCTGCAAAGTCGATTGTTATGCCTGCGATAGATCCGCTATGTACGACAAGTCTCGTTTGTATTAAAGTATACTTTGATTCGTACTTTTTCCCATAACTGGATAGATTGTTTTCCCATTCGTGAATGATGATCTCATTCATTTCATTGATATAGTCTGTTAACGAGACAACTTGTCCTGTTTTTAAGGATCTCATTGGTCGATCAAAACCTAACGGCACACTGAATTGAGGCAATACATGAAGGATGACAAATTCTGTCATTCTATTGATTTTATTAGTTGCATGGTCATCGTCAAAATCATCAATATAAGTAGATAAAGTTTTTACAGCATACTCCAATGCCTTTTCCGATTGGTTAGAGCCGTCGACTGGAACCAATATTCTCAATATCCACTATGGGCCAAATGAATTATTGATAAGTTGAGTATCCTATTCTGGATCAACTTTCATTCTTGCAATATGCTTTTTTTAGGCTATAAAACAGGCGCCAAATAATTCAACGTTGATGAAAGATTAGATACTTAACTTAGTAATCATTTTATGATAAAGTAATCTCAATATATCATTTCCTAACAACATCTCTGAAATGATCCCTAATTCTCCGGGTTCATACCTATCAGATGGTACTGGCATGATTTTCCCGTCACATTGTCTAGTTTATAGAGCACATGCTAACTACGTGATAATTTGTAGTTGAAAAATAGGGTGACATTCTGCAACTAAGAAAAAACTTTTTAAATAATTGCATAGATTTCTGAGTATAATACCAAACTTTGGCAAAACATGTGATCCGGTTATCAAAAATCATGTTTATGAGCAAGGGTTCCAACACAAATAGCATCAAAGCCACAAGTCTGTTTGATAATTCCTATGAATTTGGATCCAAAAATACACAAAGACTTGAACCAATACAAATAAAGAGCCTTCTGAACCTGATTCCTATAATATCTAATCAACGGATTTATAGCATATTATATTAGATTCAATACAAATATCATCTATATGTCATTACAGGTAGCAAAAATCAAACAAATTCCAATCAAATTACACTTTTCACTTATTTTGGTATTTTTTTTAATTGCATGGACTCTTGCATATGGTTTCATGCCTCAATACGCGCCAGATCTGAGTCAGGTTCAATATTGGATAATGAGTATAATAGGGACTGTTATCTTATTTTTATCTGTATTAATACATGAGTTATCGCACTCTATTGTAGCAAAATCTTATGGAATTAGAGTAAAACAAATAATGCTGTTTATTTTTGGAGGAGTTTCAGATATAGAGGAAGAACCCAAAGAGTTTAAAAAAGAGTTTAAAATGGCAATAGCAGGTCCTGCCATAAGTTTAGCCCTCTCGGCTTTTTTTGCCATATTTTGGTGGATCACCACAGTATTGATAACAGCCTCGTTTGATGATTTCTCTAAAACAGTATTAATCATGACAAATGGAATACTTTTTTACACCTCTATTCTGAATCTGATTCTAGGAATTTTCAACCTCGTTCCAGCTTTT
The DNA here is from genome assembly GCA_038200885.1 of Candidatus Nitrosocosmicus sp. GTDB lineage: Archaea > Thermoproteota > Nitrososphaeria > Nitrososphaerales > Nitrososphaeraceae > Nitrosocosmicus. The sequence continues at coordinate 896 of JBBRRF010000266.1, read as the reverse complement.
CCAATGGATGGTGGCAGAATATTGAGATCACTACTTTTTAGCAGGAACAAGAATTACGACAAATCTACAAGAATTGCTGTAAGAATCGGTGTCATTATATCATACGTCTTTTTTGGTTTGGGGATATTGGCAATACTTTCTGGGTCATTCGTCAGTGGAATATGGATTATATTAATAGGGTGGTTTTTGCAGAACGGAGCGCAATCATATTTGTATCAGTATGACATCATGAAGATCTTATCCAAGATAAGATTAGAAGAGTTAATGAAAACTAACATTATTTCTGTACCCGAAGAAATCACAGTAAATGCCATCTTAAGGAACTACTTTAATATTTATATGAAGAGTTCTTTTCCAGTAACAAAATTAAACTATGAGATTGTTGGAATAGTCACTCTTAAAAGCTGTTTAAATGTTCCCGAACCAGAAAGAGACACTATCCTTGTAAAAAATATCATGACCCCTAAGAGGGAAATAAAGTTGTTAAATGTCAATGATACGGCTGAAAAGGCATTGTCTATCATGATTAAAGAAAATCAAGACAAAGTCTTTGTTTGCAATGACAGTGATATAGTAGAAGGGGTTGTCAGTAAGACGGACATAATCGAAGCAATGGACGAAAGAAAATCTTTTCTTCAACAATCAAAATAGAATTTGAATCTCAAAACACTAGATCTCTTGCGTAATTAGCCAAAACAGCTTTATTTCTGTCCATCGTAAATAGACCCGTCCTTTCCTTTTGTTATCCTACTCCAAATTATCCAGAAAACCATTGCTTTTTAAATCCTTCACAGGTCTTTCGGTACAACAGTTTGATGATGTTTATAGAGAAATAGAATCAAAATACTCTGAGTATGAGATAAAGCGTTTATCATCTAATAGAAAAAGAAATAGAG
>JBBRRF010000265.1:0-3431 GCA_038200885.1 Candidatus Nitrosocosmicus sp. | reverse complement strand
TCGGATAAAATGCAAAACGCTAATTAGGACTGATGAGGAACTATAAATGGCGGGTCTTTTAGATAGTATTTGTTTCAATCAAAATATAATACACTATGAGACCAGCTTTATTCGTTTGGAATTATGACCCAGCCTCAGATATATGCAGTAGATGAGAAATAATTTAAGTAGAATATTTTTTTTTCAATTTCTTAGCTAGTTTTGGACCTATTTTTAGGATCATAGATAGTTTTGATTCTGAAATTAGCAGGAGATCGTTAGGTACGTTGATTCCAGCCCCATGAAGAGATCTCGCTCTGGCCCTGCCTATATCTTTCATATGTACCAATGGAACAAGCTCTGCCTTCACTCCATGCTTAATTCGACTTTCGAGTGAAAAAAGAACAGGTAAAAGATCGTTTCTGTTTAACAATTTACATATTTCGAATATTGAAGAGATTAACCAATTAGACACTTCGACAATTCTATGTATATCACCTGGCTCCACACCAATTCTCTCATTCATCCTTTTTTCGGTAGACTCATTGATCCATTCGTATAGAGTCCATAGACTTCTAGAACAATCCATAATGTCTACGTCTGAAAAAAATTCATCATAATTGTTATAAAACAGATAACTGAACTCTTCGATGTCTTGTTTTCTAAACGAAAGTTTAGGATAAAAGTCTGGGCAAGTGGTAATCATATGAAGGAAACCAAACACGTTGTTGATTTTTACAGACCTTGGTTTTATATCATTGATGGTCTTCCTAAACGCAACAGCAGTCTCAGGATTAAGATATAAATTTGAAACTAATTTTCCAAATCCGGTCACATTATACATATTGTTTTGCAATCGAATTAGATCTTCTTCTAGAAAATAATCTAAAGATGAATCTATTTTATCAAATAGGGAAGTATTGTTACTATCTTGAAATGAATAAAATGTCTTTGAGAACAAGTCATAGATATCATCTAGACTAATTCCGTTAAATGAAGCAATTACACCCAGTAGATGGATTTTGATCGCTATTATATTCCCAAGATTTGAATTTAGAGGTTCAGGAATCCCCAATATATAATGATCATACAAGTCTTCATAAGATGTTCTTGAATCTGAAATAATTATAGATTCTCCATAAGCATCATATTGAGGTCGTCCAGCTCTTCCACAAAGTTGTTTATATTCAAGCACACTAATAGGAACTGAAGCACCGTATACAAAATCATACCGGGTAACATTTGTTATTATGACTCTACGTGCAGGGAGGTTGACGCCAGCAGCTAGTGTAGGTGTTGCAAACAGGGATTTTATGATTCCACTTTTAAATGCCTCTTCAACAACCCCTCTACTTGAAAGACTTAATCCTGCATGATGAAACCCTATCCCATTAGATATCAAATTTGACAAATTTTTAGTTAAATCCGTGTCATCACCCTCCTCCAAAATTTGTTTAGAAACCTTTAAGGTATTTTTCCTTTCTTCTGGTGATAGGGTCTTGGATACAACCTCTGAAACCTTCTTAGCTAAGGATACGGCTCGTTTTCTTGTTTCAACAAAAATAAGATTTTGTCCACTACTATTTAGAGAATCCATGATTAAATCGATAGCCATCGAAGTGGTGTCTTTCCCTGACTCAGAAACTTTAATTCTGGAATCGTTATTAGAATATATTATTCCATCAGAATATACCCCTTCTATCAATTTTGTTGGTCTCCAAGTGCTTTCTATTAATCTTGATCCTAACCATCCTGCAATTTCGGAGGCATTAGTGATTGTAGCACTTAAGCCAAGAATCTGAGATGATGAATAGTATTTTTTTATTTTGGTTAGGACCATTTCTAAAACCGGTCCCCTATCTTGATCTCCGATTAAATGAATTTCGTCTGAAATAAATAGTCCAACATTTGATAACCATGAAGCATTATGTCTAAGAATCGAGTCAATTTTTTCGTTTGTCATAATAATTATGTCTGCTGAACTTAAATCGGCGTTTGAAGTATTAAAATCTCCAGTGCTAATCTTTATTCTTATTTTTTTGGAAAATATACCAGATTTATCTATAGAAGTAAATTCCAAATATTTTTCATAAGCTAATGCTCTTAATGGTGTAAGATATACTACTTTCTTATTTTTTTCTAAGGATTTAATGGCAGCGAGTATGGCAATTAATGTTTTCCCGCTTGCGGTAGGAGTAGTAATTAAAATATTAGAATCTTCTAACAAGCCTTTTTCTATAGCCAATTGTTGTGGAGGATATAGAGAGGTATAACCTAAAAATGAAAGATAAGAAGAAATCCTATTATCACTTAACTTCAATTGCATGTATAAATTACTATTATTAAGAAATCGTATTATATATTAAATTTCTTTCATTGATAAACAAGTTATTGTTATTAAGGATAGGTAAGGATTTGATCGATAAATTTCTTGCTTGCCCCGGGTAGTGTGTTTGAAATCAGTTCGCCTTTGATTAACTAGAATGAATTGAAAAATGCTTATGATCACTATAATTGACACATTTTCGGTCTGTTGATTATTATTATAATATTACCAATAAATTATTAATAATTAATAAGTAAACTTTATATTATTAATAACCAAATTATTTTCATGCGAGAGAATTATAAGACTTGGATCTCTTTTTGCTTTATTGTTTTAACCATAACTTTATTTTCTTCAATTATTCCAAAGTCTATTGCTACCAGTAATTTATCACAAAATAATAATAATAATAGTATCAATGAATCAGAGGGTCAGGGCTTAATTTCATCAAATAATACAAATTTAAAAATTTTCGCATCCTTTTATCCGATTTATGATTTTGTCAAGAAAATAGGCAAAGACAGAGTGGATGTTTCAACTATAGTACCTGCCAGTATAGAACCCCATGATTTTGAACCTACAGCTAGACAAATAATTGAACTACAAAAAGCTGATGTGATTTTTATTAATGGAGCCGGATTTGAATCCTGGATTAATAAGATAGGAAATCCAAACGTAGTTGACTTGAGCAAGGATCTGCCGATTGAAAATATAGGATCTACTCCAGATCCCCATATTTGGCTTGATCCCAATTTGGTTAAAACATATTCAAAAACCATATTTGAAAAATTAATATCTTTAGATCCTCAAAATACAGATTATTATACAAGCAATTTTAATGAATTTAATAACAAACTAGAACTATTAAATTCAGATATTAATATGAACTTGACTAATTGTGATCTGAATGATTTTATCGCATTTCATGATGCTTTTGTCTATTTTGCAAAAAGATACGGGTTCACGCAGCATTCAATTAGTGGTTCATCACCCGAAGGAAACATTAATCCTCAAAAAATTGCAGATGCAATAAAATTAGCTGAGCAACTAGGTGTAAACATTATTTTTTCAGAAGATAATATTGAGCCTAGACTTTCAAACACAATAGCAAGTGAAATAGGAGGGA
>JBBRRF010000264.1:0-3442 GCA_038200885.1 Candidatus Nitrosocosmicus sp. | reverse complement strand
CTGCAGTATCTACTAATTTAAGAATTTTAAAAGATGCAGATCTGATAAAAGAAACCAGAGAAGGGCAGAAAAAACGTTATTCAATTAATCCTAAAACATCTCTGGAAATAAAGGATTTTTTCGATAAAATGTGGGGTCAGAGCCTCAATGAACTTAAAGAGTTTGTAGAGGAGACAAATAATAAAGAAAAAAATAGGAAGGGAAGTAGCAAAAATGAATGAAAAGAATTACGATGTAATCAAGAAAGAAATAATAATCAATGCATCGGTGGACAAAGTCTATTCCGCGCTAGTTGATCCTAAACAACTAACTTAATGGTTTCCCAACATAGCGACTTTAGAACCGTTGGTAGGAGGAAAAATATTTTTTAGATTTTCAAAAGAAGTTACTAAAAAAAAAGATCATGAAGTTATTGGAACAATTATTAGTATCATACCAAATAAAGAGCTATCCTATACTTGGAACTTTACAACTAAACCAGAATATAACAAGAATACTCTAGTTACTTGGAAGATTGAGCAACTGGATAAGGATAAGACCAAATTGACTTTAGAGCCTATCCCAAAATTATCTTTCTATAGATGATTATACAACAAGAGAACTGTACTAGTCCCAGATAGTTCTCTGCCTTCTTCTCGTATCTAGTGAACAGTTTTCTGAACCTATTATGCCATGAGTTTGTCCTTTCTACAACCCACCTTTTAGAAGAATGTTTTTTTCGATGTGGTATAGATCTTGTTTTCTCTTTATCCTCTTGTCCTTTCTTTCTCTTGTATGGTATGTGTAGTACATAGTCTAGTTTGATTAGTTTCTGCTCTTCAGGATTGGAATTGCAAGCTTTATCAAGACATAGATGCTGCAGTTTTCCTCTTGATTTGGATTTGGATGATGATGGTCTTCGTTTGATAACTAAATAATCCACAACTTCTGTTACCAGGTTGATATCATGAGTACTGGCAGGTGATATGACAACAGATAGTGGGATACCTTTTTTGTCTGTTAAAATGTGTCTTTTTGTGTATTTGCCTAGTTTGCTTCTATCTGTGGGATTATTTCCGGTCATCGCCCCCCTAAAGGTGACTTTATGGATATACTGTCTATCGATTGATTGCCATGTCCAGTTGATACCTATTTCTTTGTCATAGTTTTTTAATAATCTAGTCCATGTCTTTTTGAAAATATCAAGGTTATTCCATTCCTGAAATCTACGATGACAGGTAGAGCCAGAGCCAAATTCTTTAGGTATCAACTTCCATTGACATCCTGTTCTCAGTACATAGAGAATTCCATCAACTACCTTTCTGTATGGTACAATTGGTCTACCTACAGTCTTGGGTCGTTTCTCTTTAGGTAAAATAATCTGGGTCTTATCCCATGACTCATCTGGAATGGTTATGATGGTACAAGGACCATCCTTTCTATCATGCCCTTTCTCTTCCTTATGGATACAGGTCACAGTTTAGCAATACAGAGAAAGAGCTATAATCCTATCGAATTTTGGGATAGGCTCTAAATGGTGATTCTAGGATTCATTGATTTTATAAATAACCCTTATCATAAAAGATACCCAAAGAAAATAAGATAACATTCTAAGTAGATGTTTTTTTGAACAAAAATAAATTTTTCAATAATAGGAACAATAGTCTAGTTATTAAATCTTCCGAAAAGGTTAAAACCAAATATATAGAAAGAAGGAATATTGGATGGAAATTGCCATTAATTGTCACTACAAGTATTATTAACAAAAAAACATATTTAATGACGTTTATTGCATGGGCCGTAATAGTAACCGACGTAATATTTGGTACCTTTTTTGACGTTTTAGGAAAGCCTCTCACTTCTTCTTTTGGTGTAATATTATTTGGGATAATGAGTATCCTTGTATTTTTTGCATGTCTTTATGCCCTTAGAGATTATATGATTGCATTGCGCAAAAACTTTGAGGCTCCTTCGTTTTTTAATAGGCTATATAAAGCAACTCCTATTTTTCTTTATGCATTTTTAGTCATCTTTGGAATCATAATTGTTGAAATGGTGTTATTTTCACAATATAGTACTTACCTGCTAATTCTACTTCTCCTAATAAGTACTGTATCTATCTTGTTCTTTGGTTTTCGTTCATACAAATTCTTGTCATGGTTCAATTTGAGTTTCAACAAACGACATAATATAATGATATTGGCATTTGGTGTATCATCGATGCTCCTTTGTATAAGCACTATAGTTGCTATCACACTTGATATAAAACAATTAGTCATTTCAAGACCACCCACGATAGACCCAAATTTCCCCGCTAGTAATTCCATGGCAAGCAGACACTTAACTAGTACAGAACTTGTTATTCACCTCTACGGGTTTCTTGTCCCTCAAGTTACTGCAATTGCTATCGCAGAAACAGTTGCTGTTGCATTTTTCCTTCGTTACTTTAAGGATCGAATAGGAAAAAAAATATTTTGGACACTTATAATTTTACCCCCTGTATTTTTTTTAATGGGTGTATTTGGTCCTCAATTTTTAAAGTCAACCGGAAGTGAATTTGTATATATGGAATCAAGATTTCTTATTTTTAGGGTAATAGGTACCGCAGGATGGATTGCAGCTGATTTTGTAATAGCTTATGCATATATTTTAGTAGCGAAAACTCTTAGACGACAGATTTCCTATTCCCCTATTATTAACTATTTAATCATAACAGCATTAGCAACCCTTTTAATTTCTCCAACGACAAATAACTGGATAACAAACAATTCTTATCCACCCTTTGGAGCAATCCAACGTGCTTTTATTGTGTTTGCTTCTTTTCTTTTCACCATAGGAATATACGCTGTCGCGTTGTCAGTGGCTCAAGATGCAGAATTGCGTCATTTAGTCAGAAAATATGTAAAGGAGTATGCTCTGCTAGATACTTTAAGTAATGCAGAGGAGAATGCAGAGATTATACGAAATCTTGTAAAATTAATCCATCAACACGCAGGCATTTTGGAAAAAAAAACACAAGTAGCATCTACAATGCTAGATGATAACGAAATTAGACGATATTTAGAAATAGTAATTAAAGAGACTAGAGTGATTAAAGAGAACGGTGGAAAAAAGGAATGACTGAACAGTCGGTGTGTAGCTTTAATCCCTGTGTCTGATGCTTGACCCAAAGAGGGATTTGATCATTATCATCTAACAGATCAGTAAGTTCGGGCACGTGGGGATTCGTGCTGATATCGGTATTTTAAATGAGATTCTAATATTTGATAAAAGAAAGTTTCATTTAAATTTTTGTTACGAAGGGACTATACCAATTAAGATAATTACCTGAACCATCATTCAGGGTCCCTCCATACTTTCTCCAAATGTTTATAGCTGAGATGATCATATCCCCATTTTGCACATCAATTGACTATTGTCGACAAGGAGACATCGTTTGAAAGGGTTTGTAGAACTGAAAAGG
>JBBRRF010000263.1:0-3448 GCA_038200885.1 Candidatus Nitrosocosmicus sp. | reverse complement strand
TCCTTTCATTCCCATGCCATATTCGCCATATCCTTCACCATTCATTCCTTTCATTCCCATGCCATATTCGCCATATCCTTCACCATTCATTCCTTTCATTCTCTTGTCTTCATGACCTTGAGAGTGCATCATTTTCATCCATTCCATCATTGACATAGGCTTTGTTTGTAAGACTAATCCAGTTCCTGGATCAACTAGGACTTTAGTGAATTTCATATCAGGGGAGCCCAGAACTACCGAAATTACAAGGAATCCGTCTTTCTCCTCACCATTGGCTGACATTGCAAAAGAACCATTACCTACCGATTGTTCGGCTGTGGATATAGCCTGTGGTAGTGTTACATTAAATTTATCTCCAATAGCGTTAAACATTGTTTCCATCATATTCACTGTTCCGTTGATATTTGCATACTTTTTATGTTCCTTCATTATCATAGGGTTGGCATAATTCTCTTTCTTCATCATCATATCGTCTCCACCAGTCATATTTGTTGAACTGGTACTAGCCATTGAATTAGTTTGGGCTAGGGCATTATTTGAATTCATCAATGGTAGAAATCCAATTGTAACTGCCAATAATCCTGCTAGAAACACAAAGTTCAATGATTTTTTTGTATTCATTGCATTTTAATAGAATTCAAAATATAAAAGTATATACTATATTATTTCAATAGAAAATTATTCTATCTGTTTCCAAAATGAACAAGAGATATTCCTTTTCTCGTATTAACACCGCTATACTCCTGATTTAACATATGTGAAACCTCGCGTTTATTAGAATTACTTTTGGATTTTCATATTTTCTATAGTTTAGACGATTTGATTGTAATGATTCCCTAATTGCTATGGTTCCTAATTCTTGAAATTTGAGAACATGGATAGAGATCGCCGTATTCCGATAATCCTTAATTGCGATATTACCAATTTCAATAATTGAAATGATCCTTTAATAGACTCTGATTTCCTTATCAAAATGTAATTGATATGTAAATTCTGTTTGGGAATTCGACTACTTGCTTATCAAAAGGTAGAGGGGATCGTTTATCCTATGAATGGCACTGTATATTTGTGCCTTATAATGGACTACAAGTGGCAAATTTAATGTCATCGCTTAAAGAATAAAAGGGTTATTCAAGAGAAGGGATGTAGATCATTTACCTAATTGATGCCTTTTTATTTTTGAAATTTCTAGAAACAAGTAAATAATGGCAATTATTTCGAACCTTCCAACTATCATATTGACCACGAGCATTACCTTAGAAAATATATCAAGGTTAATGTTAGTTATTCCTGTGGTTAATCCGGTAGTAGTCAACGCAGAGACTGATTCAAATAAAGAATTTAAAAAATTATTACCTGTAAATATTGATAACAAAGTACCGGTAACAAGAGAGACAGAAATGAAAAGAATAATTACTCCAATTGCCTCATTAAAGGTTTTTGCTTCTTTATGAGATTCAGATGATTGTTCCCAAGGGTGGTATAAATGGTTGTACCTTGAGGATACGGACGAAATGGACCGAGTTGTAGCATCTGCTGAGAATTTTTTTTTTGTTAACCCCTGCACAATCTGTAAGATTCTTCCAACCTTTATACCGCCAGCTGTAGAGAATGCGGTTCCTCCAATTAACATCAAAGTTATCAAGAGGATCTTACCTTCTTCCGATAGTAAAGCGATGTTTATAAACTGAAAACCTGATGTTGTTGCAGCACTAAATGTATGAAATATTCCAGTCATTACACTTGCAGACGGATCTGACAGGAAAACCAGATATGAAAAGATTGGGACGGAACCTAATATAATTGCAAAATATGTTATTATTTCGGGCCGCATCCTAGTAGTGTGCATTTCTTTACTAAACACCGCATAATGAAATGCAAAAGGTAATGCTGAAACCACCATTCCTGCCATCAAAACCAATAGCTCGGGAATATTTTCTGAAATTATTGAACTGGAGGTGGGAATAAATCCTCCACCAGTCACGGAACTTAATGTGATGGAAATATTATAAATTATGTTCTGATTTCCAGATACATATAACAAAACTGATAAGGAAATGGTGTAAACACTAAAGATGACTCCTATTGTTAAAATTAATTGTTTAAGCCTTAGACTTCCGCCACCCAACATACCTTTCATATGAGCCAACTTTCTTTCAGGGTAAAAGAAAGTTATAACCAAGTAAACGAAACTTAATCCTCCAATCCATTGGGTAAAGGACCTGTAAAAATCAAAACTCTTTGGCAAATCTTCAGGATGACTAAGCAAAGACAATCACGTTGTTGTAAATCCTGACGCACTTTCAAAAAAACTATCAACAAAAAGAGTCAACGGATCCGTACCCACTCCAAAAGTGTTGAGGTACATATAGGGAATACTCCCAAAAAAACTAAGTAAAACAAAACTGGAGACCATCAGGATTGAAGCCTGTCTAAGATTCATTGGAGTTTTCTCTCCATAGGCGTTAAGAATAAACCCTGTTACAAACATGGTTGTAATTCCAAGGAAGATTCCTGTGGCTGAAACGGTTTCCCCTAATACCGTGGCTAATATTGCGGGAGCAATGAAGAGTAGACCTGCAAATTGAAGAATGAATCCTAGATTTCCCCAAATTGGTTTATACCTTTCCCTTATTACAACTCTATAACTCCTAAATTGGCGTTCTAAGACAGATGTCCTAATGGCATTGGCCAAACCTTCCTGGGTTACAATTCCCAAAATGTGCACATTGTCGGTAACAGGAATCCTTTTTATCAGGTTGAGTCTCATTAGTTCTAGGGCTTGTCTTACGTTTGCCTTTGCTGAGATGGTAATAATTGGGCTCGACATTATTGTTTTAATAGGAACTAAGTCAGAATCCTCACCTCTCATGACAATCTTATCTAAAATATCACTATCAGTTATAATACCAACATATTCTTCTTTTTTGTTCTTTACAATTATAGTTTCGGCTTTCTTACCATGCATTAGTTTTACAGAGTTTGCTGCGTCAGTATCTTCTTCCAGTATTATGAAGTTATGATGTGCGTAAGTTAATACAGGACGGTTGAGAGGGTCTGAGTCCATTATTTCTTCAGAATTTAGTTAACATGATATAACAAATCATTTTAAACTTTACTATATACCCGAGGTTGAAAACCATATTAAGTACATAATTTTCTTTTGATCATTGTCAAGCTTTTGTGATTCTAATTTTGTCTTCAATTAGAAAAATCCCGTAAAATTGGTAAATTACTCATAAAAGTAGAGGCAGATTTCCTATACTACTTTCTGACTGTATAACCGCATTACATGTTCAAAATCTTGTAATTTGTTTGGCGTATGGTGAAATGTAAAGAACCTACTTCCAAAACAGTATATTATAACCAAAGTCATAGAACCTACTTCCAAAACAGTATATTATAACCAAAGTCATAGAACCTACTTCCAAAACAGTATATTATAACC
>JBBRRF010000262.1:0-3465 GCA_038200885.1 Candidatus Nitrosocosmicus sp. | reverse complement strand
GTGGAAACCAAGGTTAATAGGAACCTGAAGAAAGATATTTGTGCGAACTACTGCTATGAGACAGAGGAGGATCTGATATGTTCTGTCCGAAAGTATCTTAGAAATAAGGGATGTTGGCCCAAGATATGACACTTAACTTAGTAGATTCGGAAACATCAGAATGTACAGTTGTTAGAGGACCACCTGGAACAGGAAAGTCTCAAGCCATCGCAAACATTACCGCTAATGCAATTTCAAAAGGAAAAAGAGTTCTAGTTGTATGTCAAAAAAGAGCAGCGCTTGATGTAGTGTATCAACGCTTAGATAAAGTCGGCCTTGGAAAATATACTGCATTGATTCATGATCACTTAGCCGACCGTCAAGCTCTCTATAAGAAATTAACAACAGTTATTGAATCTCATATCGATCTCTCAGGATATTATAACACAATTAACCATTTGGAGTTCATTTCTAGAGAATTGGATGATTTACAGAAAACTCAAAAAACGATAATTTCTGCTTTGAGTAAATCCTATTTTGGAGGTATAAGAATTCACGATCTGTATCTAAATACTATAAGAGATTATAGAATAAAACTAGATTTATCAAAAATAATTCATGATATTGATTCCAACACGATGTCTACTGTCCTTTATAAAATTGGTAACCTTGAACAAGGTTTTAAAACATTTGATGTAAATACTCATCCATGGTACCAAAGAAACAATTTTATCGAACTAAATCTTCTTGATAATTCACCTCTACTATTGGCATTGGCCAAACTTCTTGATTCTTTAGGTGATACGGATGTGTTGATTTGCCCTACCAAAGAAAGACAGCAAGAATTAATTGATTCATTTCAAATACTTCAGAATGAGAAAGGCTTCTTTAAAAAATTCAAACCAAATTGGATACACGCAGTAAATACTATTAAAAATAATCTAAAGTCAGATAAATTCGAACCAGATTCTAATGAGATAATAAGATACCAGGAGATGACTATCAAGGGTAAAAAAATGTGGCACGATATTGAATCACTTTCCTTTTACCTAAATGCAGAAGCGTTTAACGAGCTTAAAAAATATTTTATTGACGGCGATTTTGAAAAGATTGGTGAAAGGTTGAATCTGTTGAAAACATCACTTGATGATTTTGAAGAGATATACACTCATGATAAGAATAAACTTGAATTATCTGAAACAGAAAAGACTATCTTCAAAGAATGTTCTACAAAATTAACCCATGAGCAAAACTGGAGAGAAATACTAAAACATGAAATCCACCATCATTGGATAGAATACATTGAAAATGATAACCCGCATCTAAAGGCTTTGGCCTTCGAAACATATCAACAAAATAGAAATAGAATTAAAGAATTGCTCTCGGAATTGAAGAATCTTACTATTCTACAAATAATCTACAAGATAGAAAGCGAGATCTCTCGACCCGTAAAAATGAGGCATTCGAGGAAGGATAAATTATCAATGGAAACATCGTTATGGTACAAGATCCCTGATGATCTGAACAGGAAGAGAAAGCAAGTTCCCGTTAGGATGTTAGTTGAAAAATATTATCCAATTCTCTTTAGAATGGCTCCTTGTTGGCTTGCCTCCCCAGAGGCTGTATCATCAATTTTTTCTCTTAAAAAGAACATGTTTGACCTTATCGTGTTTGATGAGGCTAGTCAGTTAGCAGTAGAGCGGGCCCTGCCTGTTATGTATAGAGGAAAAAACATTGTGATATTAGGCGATGAAAAACAATTACGTCCGTTTAATATATTTGATGTAAAAAATAACGATGAAGAGGAAATATACCAAGATGTTTTTGATGATTCCATGCTATCAGAAAGCTTACTAGTTTTAGCCAAGAGAATTTATGGTTATCGTTATCTTAATTGGCATTATCGTTCAAAGTATCAAGAGTTAATTGATTTTTCCAATTATGCTTTCTATGATGGCAACCTAAACGTTGTACCAAACATAGAGAAATTTCATAAAAAACCACCCATAAGATGGATATCGTGTCCCAATGGAAAATGGATAGATAGAACAAATGTTCCTGAAGCAAATATTGTAGTTCAGGAGATCAAAGAGATCCTAAAGCAAGATGGGATAGATGACAGGAAAAACTCCATTGGTGTCATAACTTTTAATGATTCACAGAGAATGGCCATCCTAGATGAAATTGAAAATCTAAGAAAAGTTGATTCTGAATTTGATGAGTTGTATGCGGAGGCAGAGAATTTGGAAAACAATTCATTAGACGATATTCCATTTGTGAAGAATATAGAAAATGTTCAAGGAGATGAAAGAGATATCATATTGTTCTCTATTGGTTATGCAAAAGACTCGTCTGGGATGGTACGTACAATGTTTGGATCTCTTAATCAGGAGGGCGGTGAAAACAGACTAAATGTTGCAATAACAAGGGCAAGAAGGGAAATAGTAATAGTATGTTCATTTGACCCTAAGGATCTAAGGACAGAAGGATCAAAAAATGAGGGACCAAAAAGACTCAAAGAATACTTACTGTATTCTAAGTATATCGGAGAGAACCGCAACAATGGGGATATGGAAAACATCTTATTTTCTGTTAATCCTAACAAGATATCAGAAACACCTTTTGTCAACAAGAATCATATAGTAATGAAAGGGGGTGGGACCCCTAATGAAAAAACTATTGAAGAAATAGTAGGTGAAAAATTAAAATTATTAGGTTATGACATAGACACAAGAATAGGAAATTCAAATTATCAGATAGATATAGCTGTAGTTAATCCCAAAGATCCAACAAAATATCTACTAGCGATCGAATGTGATAGTGATTCATTTTTTTCTGCAAAAAGTGTAAAAGAGAGAGATATAATTAGACCTCAATTTTTAGAAAGTAGAGGCTGGACAATAGAGAGAACTTGGAGCAGAAATTGGTGGAAAGACCCACAAAGGGAGCTTGATAGACTACACAAGAGAATTCAGGAATTGACTATATCGCAAGATGTGGGTAATTAAGATATAGGAATCTCTAAACTTCGATTCGCTTGTTAAGATCTAAACTCATGCTCAGTTAGTTATTGCGATATATTTTAAGAGTAAATATACAGTAATGACTATGAGTCTATATTTGAAACTCAGTGGACCAAAGCTGAGATAAAAAGAATACAAAAGATATGACCGAAACCAGAGGTATAGAACAAATTTAAATTTTTTGGATGATAACCAAACCCTTATACCATACGGAACTTAATCACACAGGCTCATAAAGTATATTACATCAAATATTTTGTAAAAAAACCTTCAACACTTAGAGGATTTCATTCATTTTTTGAATTACATCTTTCCTAGCCCGATTTTAAAAATATTGTAAATTATAGTCCGCTAAATCCCTCTCAAGATCCGAATACGGTATCTATTTTAGTAGCGGTATAAGATATAGGGTAATTCTTAATTTTCATCTCTTTAAAACATATCATTTTCTATTTTCATCTTC
>JBBRRF010000261.1:0-3472 GCA_038200885.1 Candidatus Nitrosocosmicus sp. | reverse complement strand
AGATCATCATCATCTGTTCTATCTCTTTTAATATCGATGTTCAGTTTATTGATCCTTTTACAGATATGACCATAAATGGGTGAATTGGCAGGTAACCTTTTTCCAGTAGCAGTGATAATTCCTTCTGTTTGTCTGTAAGGTAGATGAAAAGAATAACGGATGTAGCCTATAACAAGAATGAAAGATTAGGGAAAGTGAATGGCTTGCCCTTTTTGTTTTTATTCATCTTCTCTATCTCTGAACCCCAACTATCGAGAAAATCATACGAGAAAAGGATCTCACCGCGTCTAACTAATGAGCAGTTATAAGAAGGCCAATCAACCATTGAGAATGTAGGCTTCGATCTAAGCTGAATATGTTGAGTTAGGCGACAAAGCAGGACTAATCTAATCTAATCTAATCTAATCTAATCTCATCAGTTTACAGGATAATAACTGCCAGCAGACAGATATTTGTGATTCATTCACTGTTTTATGGACTGTTTATATGGCTTTAATTAGTTACCTTGTTATCAGTAGATGCCTTTTGTTGTCATGATTACTGTCGGCGTAATTAAAAACCCATGACTACCGGGCATGTAAACAAAACTCACCTTATTGCTTATCGCAATGTTTCATATCATTAGATTCCCTATTTTTGAGGGCTTTGAATCTACTCTTGGCTTTTTAATGCATATTTGAATGGGGATTTTATCAACCAAAAGAGAGAAAAGGAAATTGATAATTTGCAAAATTTAATTTGGTCGAGGTTTATACTATTTTGAAGAGTTAATGGTCAATATTGTGGATATGTCGTTAGGTATGATAATCGGTATGATTTTAGCTCCAATTATGATGAAAGGTGTTAAAAAGTTACATCAAGAGTACAGAGTCAATAAGATTTTAAAAAACCTTAAAGAACAGAGAGTAAATGAAAAACCAGAAGACGAAAATAAGAAGGATGCTTTCTTACCATAATTTCAGTATTTCAGACAAAGGTTACCATCAGATCATTAGTTAAGTCAATTGGTCATATATCCAAGTCTATTTCGTATTACTGTTGTTTTTATGGCTATCTGAGTTATTTAGCAAACAGCTTTTTGTAATTTTATTGTGTACAACGTAGAGTGCCAAAATGATTATTACTATAGATAGTAATCTCAGTGGAATTTGATAGTTTGTTAAAAATCCTGTAGCTATTATACCCGCTCCTCCAAATGTGGATATTATAAGAAATCCAATTGATGAACAACTTGCACATGCACTAGACACGATTCCCAATAAGGAGCCCGAAAGCAATGATGATTTGTTTATTTTTACCCTAGATGTTCTTATTACATATACGTTCATAGACGTGACGATTCCTAAAAGAGATGCACTTGTAGTAGTAATTACAAATCCTATTTGTGCATCATCAGGAATATAAAAATAGATAATTGGAGATAAAAATAAAAGTTGATCAAACATATTAAAAACTATCCAAAAAGTTGTAAAAACTATTACAGATATTCCTATATAAAGTATAGGATTTGAAAGATAAACTAACTTTAATGCAATTGGGAGTGTGGTCCTCAATTCTTTAACTGAAAAATATTTATTATTCATGTCCATTCTTGTTTAGAAAAAATACTTGTTTTTGTTACTCATTGCTGACCTTTTCTAATTCCAATTGAAATACTGGAAATGGTTTTGGACCTTCTATTTTCTGTGGGTTGGAACCATCATTTTTAACTATAATAAAAGATGGTGTTTCGGTAAATCCTAATGAGTTGGCTAAAGATATGTCTGATTTTACATACTCCTCATACTTCTTAGTATCATAGCAGGAATTAAACCCAGTCAAGTCAATGTCTTTAATTTGGGATGCAAATTTCTTAAGGTTTTCAGTGCTGACCCATCCCGAATCTATTTGACCTTGATTTTCATATAATATATCATAATATTCCCAAAACTTTCCTTGATCGTTAGTACATTGGGCTGCTAATGCAGTTTGCATTGAATCTAATCCTCTATTTGGAAGATGTTTAAAGACATACGCTGCATCGCCATTTTGTACGTACGTGGAATTAATCTGCTGTTCGGTATTGTCAACATGTCTTTTACACATTGGACATTGAAAATCACTAAAATCAATAATCGTTATAGGAGCAGTCTCGTTTCCATAATAGGGAGAGCCTTGCTTTATTAGTGTAGATAGTGCTAAAGGGTTACTATCTGTTACATTATTATTTCCAGGCTCTTGTGTTTGTGCTAATACAATCATAGATCTAGTTGGATTATTATCAAAAAATGCAAAAGACGAGATGGATACTGTTATTATTAAAAATGAAAAAGCAATCAAAGTTATTGGGGAATTTTTTTTATTAGCCCGTAAATACTCTTTGCCTAGATGGAAATTATTCTTCTCAAATTTCATAATTCTTTGGAATATAATCGACTATAAGTTGATTCCCTTTAACCATTAAAGAAGTAATTTAACTATTAAACTATGTCGATAAATAGTCGTTGTATGTTTACACTGCTATGCCCCAAATAAAAAACGTGATCCCAATATCTAGTCTAAGTTATAATGCAAGGAGATCGTTAAAAAAGGGTATATTTGTTGGAAGTATCACAATAATCATTTATTTACTTGTTGTTATTTTAACGACGCCTAATCTTTCTCCAGTTAATGCAACTTTTGCGGCATTAAAAACCAATTCAATGATCATAATAGGATTAGGAATTGGAATAGGGGCACAAATTTTTATATCAAGTTATAGGAAAAGCCTAGGTTGTGAAATCGAAAGTAGGAAGGAGGATAGCAGAACAGGAAGATTTCATAATTTAACAAAAGGTAGGAACATATTGGGTAGCGGCGGCGCTACAACAGGAAGCACGACTGCTGCATTAAGTTCTTTCTTTTCATTCTTTTCGCTAGTACCATTGGGGTGCTGTGGCAGTTGGCTTTTGATATTATCCATGTTACCTTCGATATTTGGAACCACTGCATCAATCGTCTTGATAGAATATTCAAAAATGCTGTCATACCTTAGTCTTGTGATTGTCTTTGGCTTTGCCTTTTTATCAGCATACAATCTGAGGAAGAGATTAAGACTGATTGATAAATCTAGTCAAAATAAAGATAGTGGCAAGATATCCTTTAACAGTCAAGCAAAATGAGTTACCCAAAATGAAGACCGTAAGGAGACATGCAATAAATGAATAGATTTACAAGATTATTGACAATAACAATGTCTATTGCAATTATTGCAGTGGTGATGATATTCGTTTTAGCAAAAATTGATTATTTTTCTATAAACTCACAAAATCTTGACCCCGGGATACAATCTTCTAATAAAAGTATTGTTCCTCTAGATCAAATCGTAAGCGGTGGTCCACCTCCAGATGGTATACCTTCTATCGATAATCCCCAATTTATTTCGGTAAAAGACGCAGAAAATTTTATGGCCGATTCAGATCTGATTTTAGGAGTTAAGATTAACGGAGATGTT
>JBBRRF010000260.1:0-3484 GCA_038200885.1 Candidatus Nitrosocosmicus sp. | reverse complement strand
ATTTTCAGAATGGCGTTTTTTTAGTGTCAGATTGCGTGTAAATTACCTTTCATTTATGATAGGAACAAAATGCTATGTCAAGTTGATCATATTTTGATATTTGTAATTATGGATAATAAACTCCAATATCACAAATTGTGATAACTAGTATAATCATTGTTCTACCAAGACAGAATCTATTCTGAATAATATTGCTTATTCGAAGGAATTGCCCGGTGAATTCTGGATTTCATTTTGTTTCCTTTTGATGGAGCATTTAGAAAAAATGATAGAACTATGAAAGGTCTTCTTAATGCGCCTAGCAGAATTCTATCCGATATCTAAAAAATATGATGGAACTATGATGATTTTGAATGAAACAAAATTTGGAAATAGTATTGAAAATAAGAGTACAAAATATTGGAGAAGCACGATTCACTACTTATTTGAAACTTGATTAGATAGGAGTTGATTTTTGGTTTGAAGTTATCATTCTTTTAGAGTTAGTCAATCATTTTTTGGATTTTCCACCCATCGAGTTTTAGAATTATGACACCAAATTAACTAAACGGTACTAACTGAAACTACTTCTCTGATCAGGTTCGCAATATTTGAATTACTCAAATCTTCTAGCGACAAAACTGGAAATAATATCATAGTAAAGGGTTTGTTAGATTGAATAAGAAAAATCCAAGGTATTTAAAATGAGGATGGACTCTTGATCTCAGTCTATTGACCAGTAATTTCTTTGAATTGTTTAAATTCTATTGGTCTAGACACTAAACCTTTTATTTTCGATCTCAATGCTACTGATTCTTCACTCTGATAATGTTTGTCGAAAGATTCTTTGCTCTCCCAGACTTCATCAAACAATAATTCATTTGGATTTTCTATTGATGAATTAAATGTATAGATTAAGTTACCCTCTCTTTTTCTCGGAGGATCAACAAGAGGAACTAGAATGTCTAATAACTCTTGCTTCTTTCCTTCCTTTGCATTAATCAATACCATTACTCTTATATGAGAACTTTCACTGTTTGACTGCATTTGCATAAAATATTTCATGTTAAGTATTAAACTTTTCCGTAAAATTTCAATTAGGTAATATCAAAAATACTCTCATACTGCATTCTGATGTATATTAACAAAGACTATGAAATAAGACAACTCTCTTAGAAGAGAATGTCTTAATCGACCAGCTAATATATAAATTTGAGCATCTATTGTGCGCCTATTCTCCAAAAACTAACTGTGAAAAAACGTCGTTGGGTGAAGATAAGTATATCAAATGGAGAATAAGAATATTATTAAGAATCCATTTAGGAAACTTCGAAGTAGATATGGTCGATTTAAAGCTGCTTTAGGTATGTTATCATACCTCTTAATGTCAAAAATTTACACCTCTATTTAACAGCCGTTCAATAATACTAAGATATATCCACAAAATACTTTTAATCGAGTATCTTGAATGTCAAGCGTTGATCTTGTATGCTCTTACATACTTCTATATCCAAAATGTAAGGTCAGTTGAATGATAGTTTCCCCCATTATAAAACCAAAAATAGAATATCAAAATATTTTTTAATATGTTCAAAGTATATTTGTTTACCATAGCCGAAACACTTCCATTAAGGTCTTACGCTATCTCTTGCGTAAGACCTTAGTAGAATTTAATTTTTTTCAAACAATTGCCCATGCAAGGGGATTGTTGTTGACTTCTCACAGGCGCGAGATATCATATGAAATGCCTTGAAAATTCACCTATTGCGTTAGAATTTATATTTTAGGCAAACAAATTACCGCTTAACAGCAATGTGGAGAGTAATTATTACATTTGATCTCTATATGCTAGTCTTACTCTGAATTTCTCCTGAAAATGACATATTACCTATAATATTTTCATAGTCTTTAATCTTCTCTTCAAACTACTATTAACAGCTACCAAATTGACTACATTTATTCGAAGGTTACTTGTTTCAATAAGTAATACAATCATTAATTGACGTCTTTTTGACATGAATCTATTTATTTTCATAAATATTACATTATTCTATTCTTGAACCATTGACATTCATTGTCTACGGTTAAAATCGAACAAGTCTGAAAATATGATAGATGTTATTGTTATTGTTATTGTTAATCTTGGGTAGTTAATAACTTTTTTTTACGTCGACGATTATTAAATATCATATTGTGATTTTCATTATGGATTTCTTGATTCTCTAATTTTCCTACCAACATAATGTCATCGCTATTTTTTTGTCTTTTTTTTATTAAAGCCTTGGTAGCAATACCAGTAGATTTTTCTAGATATTGTTGTTCAGAAACTTCCTTCAGAGTATCATTTGAATAAACTGGAGAAGGAGAATTAATCACATAGTGTTTATGCCGCCTTTCTACATCCTTATTGTCTCCTTTAATGACCTTTTCTATTTCTTTTGCCAAAATATTCTTGACAAGTTCTTTGAGTCTATCTGTATCAGGACCCGGTGGATAAGTGGCTAATAAATATTCAAATATTTTCATGTACTCGACTACTTTGCTACGATATTCCTCCTCAGAGGGTTTGTGATTTTTTGTTATCTTAAACCAGGTAGTTGCACATTGAGCGGGATAGGCTTTTGCAAGTTCTTCGATTACACGCTCCATTTCAAAGAAATCTAGCATAAAGACAAACTCCTATAGAAAAGAATAATTGGAATCCTTTCTTTTCTTCTCAATTTACATATTATGTGTTCTGGTACTATTTAACCTCTCATTTTGGGGCCCTGTTAACTTAAGGTGATTTTTCAAATACTTTCCAATATTTCATATCGATTACGATGAACCATTTCAGATCAAAAGGTCATAAATCGTGCTCAAAATACAAGAAATCTTGTCGGTATTGTCTCGTTTAGTCCAGTGACAACTCAACTTTGCTCTTTTTCAAATCCTCAAGTTAACAGAGCCCATTTTGGGCTCTTAATAAGTATATTACCGATGCAATTGGCTTTGAAGCTAAATGTTATCTTATCTCATATAGTTGTGAATCAAATGTAATTCAGAAAAAAATAATACTTGCTATTTGGGTCGTAATTTTAATGCAGGACAGAATATATGAAAAGAAAAAGCAGTCAATTTTGAGATTTATCAAAAAACATGGAATAACAGACCATTCACTTATTCTAAATGAAATCAATATCGATTATGACACCTTAATGAAGATAATTTCTGAGTTACGTAGAGAAGGACAATTGGGCCCTTAATTGGACTTGATTTAGAAAGTGTCCTTTAAAGTAAAACATAGGAAGAAAGTCGCTAAAAAGATTCTGGCACGTTAAAATATCACACATTGGAATAAACCTCCTAACAAATTGATAAAACATTCAGATCAATACTTGGAAGTGTATATCTATTTTGAATGGCTACTTTGTCTGTATTATATTCATATGTATAAATTCGTAGATAGGTTTTTAGCTGGTTTATGATTATTTACAATCATTCAGTTGAATCCAAATGCCTTAAT
>JBBRRF010000259.1:0-3504 GCA_038200885.1 Candidatus Nitrosocosmicus sp. | reverse complement strand
ATAAATCCTGTACGGTTTACATCTAATACCTGTGTGGCATAATCAAATCGTAGATCTACAACTTGATAATACAGTATATCCTTAATTAAATTTTGAGCAACTACACCCATCATTACTATATTCTTCACTTTCGTGGGATTATCGATTGCTACTCGAGGTACAATAATTGTACCTTCACTATGACCTATTATGCTTATACTCTTGGGATCTACATCAGGCTGCTCGCTCAAAACATTCAAAGCTTTCTGTGCATCATGTATAAGATCTGTTACTGTGATGTTTCCCCAAATATTTGAGTCCTGAATAGTAAGGTTAGGGCCAACACCTCTCTTGTCATACCGGAGTACTTCAAAGCCTCTTTCGGAAAGGTAATTTGCAATTTGCCAGAATGGTCTTACATCCTCAATGATGGTTACATTCATGTCTGTTGCACCAGTGCCGGGTACAAGAAGTACACCTGGAAATGGTCCTTTACCTGTTGCTGGATAGGATATCTGGGCGTTTGTAGTTACACCATTACCAAGATCTATGGTCCAATTTCTATATTTGACAGTTTGAATTTCAGATTGAGCAAAGACCTGAGAAAAAGGTAATAATGTCAAATGAAAAGACGATGATAAATGCATCAACAGGCTAAAGGAAGTAATTAGAACAAGACCTAAGACGATGATAAACTCTGTTTTAAATATATATCTAAACACTAGCTATAGCAATAGGCTTTTAGTATATAAAATGCTCTGTTGCCTAATTCTTTATCCTTACATCCGTTATTCCTGTTACTCTATATCCTTCTAAACAGGTTATACAGAGATATCTTTATCATTATCTCTTTTACCATGCTTTGAAATCTAGTAGCAGATACCTACTCACCAAATGTTCTCTATTGTTGAAAATGCTGTCTCAGCCATCCATCTGTGTCCATACTTTCTTTTCTTCTTCCACTTCAACAAATCCTTTGTTTGCCGTATCACTTCCTTGTTCCTTAACCTGTTGTTCTTTGGTGAAACAATGGAGTTCTTTCATACCTTTATTCCCGGATTGATCTTTTTCTCCCCAAGATGTTGGAAGTTGTTGTTTGAATCATAGGCTCCATCAGCTAAAGCGGATTTTATCTTTGTAGTGGGTTCGCTGTATTTCAAAATATGGTACTCTATAAGACTAGCTTTATTTGTTGACAATTATGACCCCGTCTCAATTAACTTTCGTAATCGGATTAGTCTTGATATGCTTTCTAATCCTAGACCATGCTTGTTTAGTCTCATAATCCGTGGACCGGATGTCTGTTTTTTTCAACATTCCATATCGCTCAAATATTCGAGCAATTGTCGTTTGTATATTATCTTGCACTTCTTTCCTCTGTTGTGACCATTATACCCTCTGAAGTATTTCGAATATATTTCCAAAATAAATCCTCCTAACCTAAGGCAAAGTAGATAGTATAGGTTGCGGAGGTCGGATTAAGAGATTTCTTGTATCTTACATATAGATTTAATTAGTACTTCTATGAATGAACAATAATTCTTTATTACGAGTATAAATTATCAAGGTAATAGTGAAAAGTTTGTTTAATTTGAAAATAATTGGTATTCAATTTGTCATACTTACTATGGTGATCAGCTCAATTAGTGTATCAGATAAAAGTCACGCCCAAGATTTATTATCCAATAATTTAAGCAGTAGTTTGGTGATTTTAAACCAATCAAATCCTAGCAATCACAATATGACAGAGATGATGCAGAGAGGTAATATCGCTATGGGTTTTGACCAAAACAAAATCTCTCATGAATTCACCGCTACTAAGGATGGAGGACAAATAAAGACAACGGCATTAGATGATAAAGACCAACAAACAATCGATCGGATTCAAAGTCACACAAGAGAAATTCAGACTGACTTCGCTGCAGGCAACTTTACAAAACCATTCTATATTCATGCTCAAGCTGTTCCAGGAACTGATGCTATGTCTCAGAATAAGGAACAAATACATTATCAAATTCAGGATTTAGTGAATGGCTCTATACTGATATTAGTCGCTAATAATGCTTCATTAGCAAATTCTATAAATCATTTTATGAATTATCAATCAACAGAGCATCGAGGTCACTGAAGTGAAATTAGACCAGAATCCTTCCAAATATTGTACAGGGTATTCTTTGGACCCAAACAAAGTGCTTAACAAATAAAAAAGGTATCTATATGACAACTAATATGTATTTGAGTAACAGATAATATAACTGTTTCTAAGGGAATGAACAATAATAACAAAAAGAATGGTCTTAGAAAATCATTTTAAATTCTTCTATCATCCTCGTGGGTCCAAAGGTTATATCATGCATCTATAAATAAAGTAGCTACACCAAACTTAACTATTAATTTACTTGATGTGTTATTATTACTTTCAGCTCCTATATTTGGTAAAACTTTGTATTTGTTTTCCTTTTAACCTACATAATTGTATGTATTGATGTATATTACTCTTTTTTATCAATAATTTATAATATAAACTGTAATCTAAAAAATTTTCAGATATTTTATAGTAATATTTTAGGTAAGAAATTATGATATTACTGGGCTTGATTTATTTTTGATATATAATTTCTATCGTATCCAGAGATAATCCTAGCTATTGCTGTGGAATGTAGTCAAGTTTTAAGGATATTCAGGATCATGAATCTTATATCAGCTTAGCAGATTTATCATCAATTATTTCTACCTTACTTTTGGAGAACTTGTAAACTATCCATTGTCATTGCTTTACCATCTGGTTCATTGAATATTTATTATTAGCTAAATCAAATAAATAGCGAACATGGTTAGTTTGCATGAAAGTATATCATACTCTTTACATGACTGTTAACTTAAGGATATAATTTTGTCAATTTAGCAAAATATTTATTTCCCGCACAAACTAATTTTCAAAGTTCTACTAATTATGAGTTGTAACGGCTTGTGTATAAGATATAAAGCAAAAAGGAACCATAACGCTCCATCTAGATATAAGGAAGGACAGAAAAGATGCAGCACATGTGAGATATTTATTAAATGGGATGAAAACCCGTATTGTCCATGTTGTAAATACAAATTAAGAACAAGGTCATTTCGCGGTTGGGAAATGAGGAAAAAGTACCGAGAAGAGACTATAAAACGATATTAATTGATTAGACTCTTTTAAGAGGCGGTCATCATATTATTAAATTATTATGGACTTTGCAAAGTAATTTCTATCTATAAACTACATGTGAATTTCTTTTCTAGCCCGCTAATCCTCTGATACAACGAGCATCAGATATACTAAGAGCCTATCCCAAAATTCGATAGAAATATAGCTCCTTTCCTATCTTTTTAAACTGTGATCTGTGTCCAGACGAAGGAAGAGAAAGTAAGAAATGATCAAGATAATACTTCTCATCCTACTATTATAACCATTCCAGACAAATTATGGGATGAGTTTAAGAAGATACTGCCCAGAGAAAAGCCACCAAAGACCGTGGGTAGACATATTGT
>JBBRRF010000258.1:0-3512 GCA_038200885.1 Candidatus Nitrosocosmicus sp. | reverse complement strand
GGTGACATATGTCCCTTGGTTCTACAATTATATACAAATTAGTATATGCAAAAAGTTTATATATAAAAAAATCAACCTGTAAATCCCTCACAATATTAGTCGACCTAAATGACGGGTAAATGACGGGTAAATGACGGGTAAATGACGGGTAAATGACGGGTAAATGACGGCCTCTCAATTAGGGAGTGAGCAAAGGTGAGGATTTGATATACCTCTGACGAGTATGTTTAGAGAACTGACCTCGGTTTATCCTATTGATTCAGAAAGATATCCACATCAAACCTCGGATACAAAAAGCAGTTTCGATTCTGAATCAATAGATAGAATTCTTCGTGCCCTTAAATTTTGAAAATGACTAAGATAGCGTATAATAGTCGCATTTGTAGGTTTCAAGATATTCCACAAAATGTTTTGAAAGCAATTCTCAATATTCATATTAGTTAATAAAATAAAAGTTAGGATGTACAACAACAAATATGGAAAAAAAAGACGTAAAGTTTCATTTTCCGGTTTTAATATATGATAATTATTGTTCTTCTTGCTCCAAATTTGCCCAAGTCATTTACCGCCTATCGAAAAAAAAGATAGAAATTTTAGGACACTTTGATATTGAAAGGTCCACTGAACTAAAGGGATTAGTATTTAGTAATTATTCCAAAGACCCAACCAGGATGTTTTGGTATATAAAGAGAGACAAAGCATATGCTTCAAGAAAAGGCTTGGAACAAGTAATCACAGACCTGATAAAAATTAACCTAGGCTTGATAAAATATAAGGATGTGCAATTAGTCGATCAGAAATTTTCCAAATCCTGTTATATCAGAAACAATTTTTATTCCCAATATGGATGTGGGGATGATACAAAAAGTATCTTTAAACGAATTTCATACCTTTTGCGAAATACAGATTCAATTCGATGGAATGCATAGATCTTTCTTTTTTTCTCACCATAACCCGGTTTCACTCCCTCTCGTTATTTTCCTACCTTCTTTTTAGATAATATTCTCTGTGTCTGGAAGGCAAAACATTGTTGGCCTACTCACTAACACAATCCCCCACAATCAATTAAATAATTAGACTTAAAAGCGAGAAAAAATTTACCGTTTCTTATTGAAATGTTTGGTTTTGAAATTACCTCTGATTTATTGATAGTTGCAATTTTTGCTCAATCAATTGCTATTTCATTAATAATATTGACTATTTACTTTAAAATAAAAAAAATTCAATATAAGAATATTGATTTAAATGAAAAGATAGAGGAAAAACTTGACAGAGTTGAATCAAAATTATCCTATTTATACAACCAAGTTTTAGTAATTTCCGCTAATCAAGATAAATTCAACTATCCCACATCTTCTCTCGATCCATCGACTTATTGCCGACCTAGGGTTCCCACTAATGAGGAATCAGATTCTCAAAGTCTATTAAAAGATACCATTCTATATGGTCAAAATTCAATGGGCTCTAGAATAGCAGAAACAAGACAAACTGCAACTATACCAAAAGAATCAGAAACTGAACCTATATCAGTAATAGAAACATCATCCTTTTCCCAGCCAAAATCAGAACCCGCGATTACAACCACATCAACCCTTCCTCCCAATCATCATTCATTTTCAGAAATATCGACAAGCAACAAATCTAGTGATGCTGCAGCCAAAGACGCAACAACAGACTTTGTGCGGAACAGTGAGGGATCCACAAACACCAAAAGCTTTGCCGACAATGATGTCCCCATTGAAAAAAATTCAAACCCAGAAATAGATAAAATAGAGAAGGAAATTTTAACAGCCCTCAAAAGATTGGGTGATGATGATGGTGATATGGATGGTTATGGTGACAGCAGTAGAGAAGATATCGCATACCCGACAGCAAAAAAGTCTGACAGAAAGGGCAAAAACATTGACTAAAGTCAATTAGAAAGGGGTTTTTTATGCAATCTAAAAAAAATCTAGATTCAGTATCTAAATTAACCAATACGATATTGGCAAAAATTATAAATGATAATCTGCTATAGACTTTTATCCATGATTTAATATCATTGTAGGTGAAAAGAGAATTTCCCAATCAGATGATAACAATTTAGAAAAGGATCAAACAATAAAGAAAATTGCCAAATATGAGCAACATCGAACGATTGTAAATCTCTTTGATTCCGGAATTCCTCCAGAGATAATCGCATTGCAGTTAGATATTGATTTAGAAGAAGTTAATGATGTCATCAAGAATTTAAATGAAAAAAAAGATCATGAAAATAACAGATTGATTGGCAACAATATGGTGGACAATGCCTCTATTTTTTACGTAGATGCTCTAATAGACATCCAACAAATTATTACTGCTTCCCAATCAAGTATGTGGAAGGCTTTACGCTCAGATCCCATTTTTACTACTCCTTTTGAAGAAACACAACAAGTTCTCAGTAGCTATTACAATGAAAAAATTAAGCTGATAATTCTAAATATCGATATAGTAGGGTCTACGAAATTGTCAATGAACCTCCCAATAGAAAGAGTGTCTAAAATAATTCAGACCTTCAGTCAAGAGATGACCAAGATCATCCGTCTCTATGGAGGATATGTTTTAAAGTACATTGGTGATGGAATAATTGGTTTTTTTAATGTTAGTTCTGCCCACTTGTATACCCTTTGTATTAATGCAATAAATTGCGCCCGTACCATGATTAAAGTTATCAATCAAGGATTCAATCCAGTATTTAGTCAATATGATTATCCGGAGATCGGTGTTAGAATTGGTATTGATTATGGCGAAAATGTGATTGTAAAATACTATCCATATGTAGATAATGTAAACGACCTGACACAGTATGATTATAAAACCATTCAAAAAACTAGTGAATTGATAACAGATAAGAAACCGTCTTACGATATACTAGGGTACACCATAAGTATTGCTACCAAAATGACTACTTATGCTAAAGTTAACCACATAGTAGTAGGCCAGTTAGTTTATGATGTACTATCAAAGGAGGAACAAGAATATTTTTCTGTTGTAGACATCAATCCTGAAAACTGGAACTATATCAGTGACGAGACAGGATCGATATATAAACTTTACCTGAATCGCGCCTAAGTAACTACGTGGTGGTTCACGTTTAAACTCCAGACATTAATAAAAGAGGAAAATGTCAATTGTAGATAAGGATTTATTTTTGATCTCCCTAGAGTTATGCATATGACGAAAGTATGTTCGTTTTGTAATATTGCCACAATTAATGAATCTGAGAGTGTGTGTAATGTATGTATGAAGAAATATGGCTTTGGTACTTTTGATAATAGCAGGGATGGCTGTGGATGTGATTGCTGACAAGAAGAAAAATATAATCATCGAAATGGAAATGGAAATGGAAATGGAAAAAAATACAAACCAAAAAAAAATAAGTCAAAAATAACAAAAAACAAATTCAGGGTCAGTAAATGGTAAAATCAAATCATCTCTTTTATTGTATATTCATACAGCCACCGTATCATCATACCCTGTATTGTTGAACT
>JBBRRF010000257.1:0-3514 GCA_038200885.1 Candidatus Nitrosocosmicus sp. | reverse complement strand
GTAATATTAATTTTGCCAAAACATTTGATATTTCGGATGAACCTATTACAGAAGGGATAAATTTTGAAATTGATGCTGACGGTGAAGATAAAAACACATCGAATAACCAAAAGCTTCAACAATTGATTACTATGGCCGAAGAGAGATGTCCAGCTATCTACAGTATGAGCCATATAATAAAGGTAAACGCAGAATTGAAATAAAAGAGGATGTAGAAATCCCGAACTGAATTGATGAAAACACCGATAATTAGAAATTTCTTTTTTTAAAAAATTATTGTAACTGAATTATCGGTAATAACGGATTGGCAATCTATTCCCAGCGTATCCTTGACAACTGTTTTTACATATACATCCAAAAAAATGGAGCCTTTCTTACTTAATTCATGACGTATACTAAATTTATTTATTTTATTATCTGTAACTTGATGGTCATATTGACCATACCCACAATGATCAAAGAACATTTTAATAAAACTAATCACATTGGAGTGGTCTATTTCTTTCCATTTAAAAAGAATAAATTCTTTTGGTGCCTTTGTAGTAATATCTATTGCAAGAGTGTTGATCTTATCGTTATCTAAGCTCTCCAGTAACAACTTGAATGCTTCTTTGCTTAGGATTATTGTTCCAAATCTTTTTACATACTTATTCCACTCCACATATTCACCAAATATTTGATTAACAAGTGTATTCAAACTTACCTTTTTTTCTTCAGCCTCACTTCGTAAAACCTGATCGTACTCTTTATCTATTCTGAATGATACTGTAGAGGTTTTTTCCCTTTCTGACTGTCCATCTTAATATCGATCTCTTTAATCAAGGGTATACTTGCAGATAAGTACAATGTAAACCTCTATTACAAATATTTAGTTACACTATTTTATTTATATGAAAAATCAAAAAGTATATGAAAATAACAAATTCTCCGTTACTTCTGATGAGTTAAAGTTAAAACTAGATAGTAAAGTCCCATTAATGCTGTTTGATTTAAGAGATTCTAAAAACTTTGAAAAGAGTCATATTCCAGGCTCTGCTTGTGCTATTTGTAACGAGGAAACTAAAAGGACGATCATGCCTCGCTTACCTAAAGATATGGAAATAATACTTGTGGGAGCTGAAGAAAACCATCCAAAACAAATGTCAGAGATGATGAGACAAATGGGACTAGACGCAAAATATTTGGAAGGAGGTATATCATCGTGGAAAGGACCGTTCACTGAATCACTGGATAAGGACATTTCACCCAAGGATCTTAAGAAACTGATTGATTCTCAAAATAACAAAGAACAGGTGTTCTTACTGGATGTGAGAGAACCTGACGAGTTTAAGCAATGGAGTATCAAAGGTAGTAATAATATTCCATTAGGTAATCTATCTAACAAAAAATCTTTAGAAATGATCCCAAAGGACGAGAAAATAGTCACGATCTGTCCTCGTGGAAATAGGTCTATGATTGGAAAATACATTCTCGAAAGATATGGTTACAATGTAAGCTCATTGGAGGGCGGATTAAAGGGATGGAGTTCTTCATTTGAAATTGCGTCAACTGAATACAATATAAATAATTCAACCAAGATAAGGTTATTCCAGTTTAGGCGTATCGGAAAAGGATGTATATCTTATTTGCTCGATTCAGATGGTCAATCCGTTGTAATCGACCCTGTATATCCTATAAATGAATATATTCAGAAGGCGGCAGAGATCGGGACTAGGATTGTTAAAATAATTGATACTCATCAACATGCAGACCATATCTCTGCTGCACGATCATTGGCTAAGGAAACAGGTGCACAATATCTTCAGAGCGGGTACGAAACCTATCTAAAAGAAGGTAAAGGTGACAAACAAGTAAAAGATGACGATATCATAGGTTTAGGAAAATTAAATATAAAGGCAATTCATACCCCCTGGTCACACATTGGGAAGTCTTTCGTTTTTAGTAGATGACAATATTGATAATGATGACAAAAATACAAGATTGCTATTTACAGGCGATACCTTATTTGTAAACGGGATAGGAAGGCCTGATTTGAGAGATTCGGCTAAAGAATTTGCAGAGAATTTGTACAATACCATACAAGAAAAATTTATGAAATTATCAAATGATCTTGTAATATTGCCAGCTCATTTTGAAAATGACGTTAAAGCAAATGAAATTCTATCATCTACATTAGGAGATCTAAAGGAGAACAGTAAATACCTAGATTCAAATATCACAAAGGATGAGTTTATACAAAGAATTTCTTCAAAAGTTATGCCCACCCCTCCAAACTATCATACGATAATATCAATAAATAAAGGAGAAAAGCCGCTTTCATTAACTTTATCTGAAATATATGATTTGGAAATGGGTCCTAATAGGTGTAGTATATCGTAAGAAAAATATCATTACTTTACAGTATCGATGTCTCTAATTCTATTGAAATTATAGGAAATTACAAAGAAAAAGAAAATGACTTTCGATATATTACATGCTTTACTTTTTTTTCAACTTTGACTCTTGAACAAATCTATTTAGAACTCGAAAGAATGATTTTTCTAAATCTTTCATTTATAATGTCATTTTTTCAATTATTATTCTTATATATAATCAATAATTTTACTACAGTCTCTTTTTCAACAGGGAGTGGAATACTAGTCGGTTTTAGCCTCGGTCTAATCGGAGGTGGAGGCTCCATACTTGCTGTTCCTCTATTAATTTATGTTATAGGACTAGATGCTCACATGGCTATTGGGACTTCTGCTTTTGCAGTGGCAGTAAACGCTTTAATTAACTTTCTAGACCATAAGAAAAAAGGTCATGTCCATTTTAGGAAAGCACTGATATTTGCAATTCCTGGAGTGTTAGGAACGGTAATCGGTTCTCAGCTTGGTTTGCTAACACCATCAAATAATCTTTTAGTTTTTTTTGCACTATTTATGATAATTGTTGCGATAAAGACATTGATAGGAAAAAAGAGTAGAAAAAGTGAAGATAGAATCAATGATAATAACTTAAACAATATCTCAACATCAAAAGATAATGTCGAGAAGGATAAGGACAAGGACATCATTAACAATGGTAACTCTGGTGAAAAGGCTCAACCTGTTATTTATCAAAAGAATAACATTTTTCAATTAATAGTAATTGGGTTTCTAGTAGGTTTGAGTGCTGGATATTTTGGCATTGGTGGAGGTTTTTTAATCGTTCCCTCTCTAATGCATTTTAGTATGAATATTGTAGATGCAATAGGAACTTCTCTTTTACCTGTAAGTCTTTTTGGATTTACAACGGCTATAAGGTATTCTATACCAATTAACGTAAGTATAAAAACAAGGTTTATAGCTAAGATACTGTAATTTCACCGTGTATAATCTTTGATACTGGTCAATAAAATATCATTTGAAAGATCTTATAGAATGGAAAAGGACGTCAAGGTAAAGGAAAGAATGGTACTTGTACTTAACGTTGTATACCACGGTAGGATTGCAGCTCAGGTAACAAAAGATCTTCATAGGAGTAGGAGCTGGGC
>JBBRRF010000256.1:0-3525 GCA_038200885.1 Candidatus Nitrosocosmicus sp. | reverse complement strand
AGAGAAAATCATGATTGAAAGGACAATGCAGTATATCAAGGATAGAACGGAGAATTTTGACGATTATTTTCCATGTCGAAAACAAAACTGCAAACGAGCATATCAAACAATGGATTAAGATATGGATATCATCATAACAACATTAGATCTTAACTTTATAGAGCCTATCCAAGCTTATCCTATAACCAATGCTGAATTTTGAAAAATTCTTCGATGGGTTCTTTCTTTAATAACTTTATCAAAGCCAATCCTTGCGGAACTGATAGTACTGGTTTGGAAAAATAATTATCAGTTCCTAGTCGTGGACATGCTACTTGAATAAAAGAATCAATTTCTCTAAAGTTTTCTAACTTCTCATTTGAAATCTCGGTCAAAGCTATCAGTTGTACATTAATTCCTAATTTACTTAGCTCTTTCTTAAATTCTAAAGCTTTAATATTTGCAAATTGCCCTTCTTTTAATCCTATTATTATCCCTAACGTTCTTGCATCGAGTGCCTTGTACACAGAGAGTATTGCTCTCTTCTTGACAACTTCTGCTTCGTTATTGATTTGCAAAAATTCCTCAAAATATGGATCTAGCATAAATGTCGGTTTTTCTGTAGAAAGGGCTATTCCTATCGAATGGAATCTACTTTGGCCAAGAAACATAAAAGCCTCGATTTCACTTTTGATGTTGTGTAGTGGATGAAATTCACA
This sequence comes from Candidatus Nitrosocosmicus sp., assembly GCA_038200885.1. Lineage (GTDB taxonomy): Archaea > Thermoproteota > Nitrososphaeria > Nitrososphaerales > Nitrososphaeraceae > Nitrosocosmicus. The sequence goes on along the minus strand of JBBRRF010000256.1, from coordinate 2,827 downwards.
ACCAAAGACTTGTGCATCATTCAATTGTCCTTTGCCTTTCCCTTTTACCACGACAAAACCGTTATCCTCAAAAATTTTTTTGACTATGTCAATTTGATGCAAGTGTTGACTGTCTGTAACTAATGATATAGTCTTAAATCGCCCCTTTAATTCCGTTGCACATTTTAATGCAACATTATCAAACTCTATGGTATCAAAAGCATTTATCATGAATACTTTCTCTCCAAAATTTTCTATAGTTATAGTATGCCCTACGTTAAATAATATATCTGCACCCAGCATCTCTGCAGCATGTGTGTTAAGATCACAAGAGCCCCAGCTCTTATCTCCTATTATATATGATATTATGTTGAATTCATTTTCAATTTTTTCAGAAACTTTTTGAATTTTTGGTAATAGGGGTTCAGGACCATTCAGAGCTACGGAGCGAGGCCTTCTCTCTCTAATGATGTCAAAAATTCTGTCTTCATCTATCTGGATCAAATTAATCGCCTTTCTGAATCGTATTGGACTATACATTAATATTTTTATGTATTTTTATATCTCATCTCTCCATGACCAAAAACACCCACAGCCGTTCCTTTCTCCTATCAATATTGAATATTTGATCTATGATTTCTATAATCCTAAATCGTTAATCAAGAGTTCAATCTACTTATTATAATTGTAGTTTTTGGTCACGGACTAATAATTTGGATACTTGGAGAAAATAACTATGATATAGATACAGCTGTAATTGCTGTCGCGGATAATGTGATTAGCTTTAAGAATGGGTTGAGCTTGGAAAATGACTATTCTTTCTCTTCTTCCATTTTCTCTTCAGGATTTACCCCTCGAACAGTTTAGAGATTTATAAAAAATTTCGTTACAGGTTAATCATGCAACGGCTACCTAGGATACTGCTTTAACTATTACATTATTTTGTGAACGTTATCGCTTTTGAGGAGGCGATTGTGATGGGATCCTTCCTGAGCAATGGCAATTTGGAATATTAGTTAAGAGGCCAAATGATGTACCAAATGAGATAATAAAAACAAATATTATTCAAAAGCATAATATGTATTACAATATTTATAAAAATAAATAAAAAATTAGGCAGAGGTCCTATTCAGTTGTTGGCTTAGATCATATTGTGAAATATAGGGTTCGGGGAATCCTATTCTCTCTTCAGGACCTCCAAAACCTCCTTGCAGTGACTTTCTTACCACATTTTCAGAAATGTCGACTGTAGAGTTATCAGAAGGTGCAGATTCTCTTCCTGCTGGTTGACATGAGAATGTTACATCCAAGTTCGTTCCATTGATGTTTCCATAAATCCTATAGTCAAATGTTGTTGCAACTGTTGGATAAAATGTCTCTGATTCATATTTTCCTACTTCACCAAATGCAGGATCCAAATTAGATGTCATGTTCTTGTCACCTGCTAATATTTCTACCTTTAACATGTTTTCTAGCCCAGTAATTGGTTGGGTCCCGTTTGCTCTACTGTTGGTTGGATCTGAAGGATCTGGCCAGTATCCATCAAGTGTTGCTGCCGTTTTGTCATCTACATATAATGGTTCATTTGCAGAACCAATAACAAACAAGTAATCTTTCCCGTTTATATCAAAAAGTGCTCTTTGGTGAGCATATGACATTGGCAATACCGGAGCAACAATCATGGAAACTGCAATCATAGCTCCTAGAAGTATCAGATGATTTTTATTCATTAAGAGTTTATGTTTAAAGTTTATTATAACAATTGTTGTACAATCTTCGAACGTATAGATTAACTCCAATTTTTGATGCAAAATTGCATAATCACGATCTTATGTCCAATGAAAACTAACAATTCACTTATTAATTTTGAAACCGTATACGCTAGCGACTTCGACATTTGTACAATAATCATATTATATCTTAATTGTAAATAATGATGTATGAATTTTTCAGCAATTTTGTTTGTTGCTGTGGTTTCTATAGTAGGAACTGGTATATCGATTTTGACATCTGTATTATTATTCCCTGTATTCGGTCACGCAAGTCCTGTCACTTATTTGCCTGAACCCAATGAAATAATCGATTGACCAAAATCAGTACCTGACCAAGTAACTATCGCATTTACGGAAAATCCAGAGCCAAGAGCAAGTAGTATCAAAATAATGAATTCTAATAATGAAAGAATTGATAACAACGATTTAAGGACATCCGATTCAGATAAGTCACTTTCTGCTACTTTAGACTCCTCTAAAGTCATCCTGGGGGTTTACACCGTCAATTGGCTTGTATTGTCTAAAGACGACGGGCATATTACAAAAGGCTCACATGTCTTTTCAGTTGAAGACAACAGCAGTAAAACCCAACAACCATCAGAACAAAATATATCAAATATATCACCCGATTATTCTACAAATATTACAACCGCTTACAATGTAGTCCTTAATTTTAATATTGCTCCTTTTAAAGCCGGTTCAAATACCTTTGATCTTCATATCCATCATGTAAATGGTACCGCGGTTGAAAATATTAGGAATGTGTTTTTAGAATTTAATAATCCTGATAAGAACTTGGGGCCACTGGTTGATACTATGAAAAAAGTAGGAGTTGGAAATTATTCCTCTACTGGAAATTATCTTAGTCAACAAGGGAAATGGGAAATAAAAATAACCGTTCAAAGAATTGATGAATACGACATCAACCAGCGAATCAACGTTGATGTCAAATAATCGATTTATAAGGATTATAAGAAGTGAATATCGTTCAGCATACAACCAAATAATGTTCAAACCAAGAGCATCTTGTTAAATGACACATTTTTAACAAACCAATCATATTATTTAGTGATATT
>JBBRRF010000255.1:0-3525 GCA_038200885.1 Candidatus Nitrosocosmicus sp. | reverse complement strand
TACCTATTTACAATTTTATGTTTTACCTAATGTGAAAATAAAGTTATATTCTTCATAGACTCACAATCTGTTCTAATGTATTACCATTTTGCTCCTTTCAAACAAAAAAGAAAACGCTTATAATCCTAGGACATGATACGGATTAAGGTAGTATTGTACTTCAAAGAAGGCCTCACCTTTGATGACGTTCTCTTGGTACCTAAGAAATCACCTATCATGTCTCGATCACAAACCAGTCTAAAAACAAGACTTTCTTCAAATGTTAGTCTTAATATCCCGATTATAAGTGCCAACATGGATTCGGTCACCGAATCAAGAATGGCAATCGCACTAGCCAGAGAAGGGGGAATTGGAATAATACATAGATTCATGACTATTCAGGATCAAGTAGAACAAGTTTTAAAGGTAAAGCGAAGCGAATCTATTGTTATTGAACAACCCTACACCATTGATCCTAATGGTACTATCAGGGAAGCTAACTCTTTAATGTCAGAAAATGGAATATCAGGATTGTTAGTAAAAGATTCCAATAATAAGCTATGCGGAATACTGACACGCAGAGATACTGTTTTTGAAAGAAACCTAAATGTCTTGGTGTCCGATCTGATGACTAAAGATGTTGTTTCTGCTGTAGTTGGTACTAATATAGAACAAGCAAAAGAAATTCTTCATAGGAATAAAATTGAGAAATTGCCCGTTATAAATGAAAACGGCGAGATTAGCGGACTTATTACTGGTAAAGATATATTGAAAATGGATGAATATCCAAATGCTTCAAAAGATAAGAAAGGGAGACTGCTTGTTGGGGCCGCGGTAGGAGTAAAGGGCGATTACCTTGAAAGAACTGAGTCATTATTAAACAATGGAGCAGACGTAATTGTTGTGGATATAGCACATGGGCATAGTGATAACGCGATAAATACTGTAAAAATGATTAAAAAAGTATTTCCTTCTTGCGAGCTTATAGCTGGAAATATTGCAACTGGAAGGGGAACTGAAGATTTGATAAAAGCAGGAGTTGATGCAGTCAAGGTAGGCGTTGGGTCGGGTTCAATTTGTATTACCAGAATTGTTACTGGTTCTGGGGTTCCTCAATTAACAGCCATTATTGATAGTGTTAAAATGGGAAAGAAATATGGTATCCCGATTATTTCTGATGGTGGAACTAGAACTTCGGGTGATATGACCAAGGCCTTAGCTGCTGGTTCGTCATCTGTCATGATAGGGAGTATGTTTGGAGGAACCGATGAAAGCCCTGGCAAGACCCTAGTGAAAAATGGTAAAAAATATAAAATGTATCGAGGCATGGCATCTTTTTATGCTGCTTTGGGTCGAAGATATCGAGAAAACCCTGACTCGAGTTCCGATAATGAGGATTTAAATGACTATGTTCCAGAAGGGGTGGAAGCTATGGTGCCTTATAAAGGCAGCGTAATTGAAGTTATAAGACAACTTGTCGGCGGGGTTAGATCGGGGCTAAGTTATTGTGGTGCCAATACAATCGGCGAAATGCAGGAAAATGCAGAATTCATAAAAATTACTCTCGCAGGTTATAAAGAGAGCCATCCACATGATGTAGACGTAATTTAAAATTTTCAACCTCTTTTTTATTCGTAATTATTCTAAGTAGTATATTTTGTATGATGCATAAACTAACCAAACTAATTAGTGGTAAGGCATCTTTCTTAATCGCTCTTTTGTCACATCGAATCTTGGTTGCTGTAGCACATTTTTCAGGGATTTGCCCAATTTCAAGGATATAACAATCCGGGGACTTTAGTAATACCGTGGGAAGTCCCATGGGGTAGCATCCCGATAACCTCGTAGAACTGATTTAGGAATTTGCAAGGATAGTGATCATGATCATGATCACGGCCATGCTCATTACTTCGATATTGGTTTTTTATCGAAATGGTAGATTAAGATCTAGAAAGGTTTATTGGCGTATCTGCAACTGAACTCGAACTTTTAATTTTGGTTATATTATTCGACTCGTAATTGTCTGCTCAAGGACGACTCTCTATCGAAAGGAATGTTCTTAAAACGGAGTCATTTCCAACAGGATAACATAATATGGTAGCTTTCCATATCTGCCAAAGTCTGAACTCCATAAGATTATGCATGAACTAAAACCAAGAACATTTTATTTTTCTTGCCTTGTGGAGTTTATAACTAGAAAATTGATACCTGCGGTCCTTGAGGATTATTTATTGTTTCTCCTATCTATCGTATCCATTATTTCTGCTCCGGTCCCAATAATGGTCACAGGTAATCCTGTCTCTGATTCGATATTACCCACAAATTCTTTAGCTTTTGTAGGTAATTTTGAAAAATCTGTAATACCTTTGGATTCTGGGAAAACGATGTCTAATTTTGTTAACGCCACTTGTGTTGCGCTATTAATTTGAATAGCTTTTTTTGCCAAGTCGTAATCAAATGGGGCAGATCTTCTTTGTCTTCCCGTTACGCTTCCGTATTCTAACCAATTTCTCTCCTTTGCTTCCTCGGTACTTATTTCAGAATTCAATGGTCCTTCCCCTACCCTGGTAACATATGATTTAAAAACAATCAAAACTTCATCTATTTTTTTTGGGCCTACCCCGACATCAGAACAAATGGCCGAAGCTGAAACATCTTTTGATGTCACAAAAGGGTACGTCCCGTGAAAGAGTGACAAAAAAGTACCTTGAGTCCCTTCAATGAGCACCTTTTCTCTGTTGTCTATTGAATGGTTAATGGAATTACTAACATCTTCTAAAAATAAAGCAATTTCTGGAAAATCCTTTGCAAGTTTTAGACTTCTCAATGCTCGGTCTGCATTTGCGGGGCCAGTCCCTGTCCCCGTAGTACCGATCAATTTCTTGAGATGATCACTATTTTTATCCTTATCCTGATGAATTTTTTCTATAATACCACATTGAAAATCCACAAAAGTCCTATCGGTAGTACTGAATGCCTCTATTTCTTTCAATAATATATTTGGTTCTATGAGGACACCTGCACCGATTAATAGTCTAGTATCTTTGTTTAATACTGCACTAGGTAACATTCTAACTTTGAACTCTTTGTTGTTTTGAACAAAAGTATGACCTGCATTAGGGCCTACACCTCCTCTAGCTGCTAAGTCGTAATTATCTTTGATAGAAAGATATGCAACTATCTTTCCCTTTCCTTCATCTCCATAAAATCCACCTACAGTGACAATACAAGGCATACGGTATATTATTAAAAAACATAGAATATTTAATCCTAGTAGTTTTAGTATTCGCTCTGCGTGAGATGGAAAACAGAGATTTATCTAAACGGGGGCGAAAATTTCTGATTCACAATGCCCCTTAATGTGATTTTTTTATCTTGTTGAATAGAAGTCATGCAGATTGGAAAGAAAAAAATACTGTTGATTTTTTCAGACTCTTGTGGACAATGACAATCCTGCATCATCATTTGTAGAAAACATTCTGATAATTTTATCAAATTTACCACCTGGTCTTCGATCTCCTATCATTAGAAGCCGACTGAACGAAT
>JBBRRF010000254.1:0-3533 GCA_038200885.1 Candidatus Nitrosocosmicus sp. | reverse complement strand
ACGAATATTATTTTGTTTATAGGATTAGGAGAAATTTGCTTGAAATATTCAACCGACGGCCCTCCTTCTAACATTCCGGAAGTTGCCATAATAATGGAAGGAGAATCATCATTAAAGACTTCTTCCCTTTTGCCAATTCCATTTATGACCGTAAAGTAAGAAGATAAGAATGGATTGGTACCTTCGGATACAGATTTTCTCACTTCATATCCCAGATAATGTGCGTATGACATATGGATGGCACTTGCCTCAGATATCATTCCTTCAATGAATATTGGAGATTCCACCAATCGACCTTCTCGCATTTCTTTATCCAGGACTAACATTATTTCCTGGGCCCTACCTACTGCAGGAACAGGTATAAGCACCTTGCCACCACTCATTAATGTATGATTGATACTGTCCGTAAATGTATTATAAACGACAGATTGATCGGGCATTATATCTGAACTTGCACCATATGTGCTCTCAGTGATAATAGTCTCAACTCGTGGATAATTAGCCAAAGCGCCATCAAGTAATTGGGTTTTAGCGTATTTATAATCACCTGTATATAGGATGTTATGAGCACCTGAAATATTAATATGGACTGTAGCGCTACCCATTATGTGCCCCGCATTATTTAAAGTTATGGTAACATCAGGAGATATATCAGTGGGTTTTCCGTAAGGAAGTGGAATACAATGTTTGATCACCTCATTGACATCTCTGATTTCATAAGGCAAGTACGAGCCATTGCTCTGTGCAATCTTTACCGAATCCATTTGCAATAGAGTCATCAAAGGTAAAGTGGGTTCAGTACAATAAATCGGACCCTTGTAACCATACTTGAATATTGCCGGCAAGAACCCTTGATGATCTATGTGGGCATGACTAATTACAACTGCATCTAATTCATCTAAATTGAAATTAAACCAATCTAGTCTAGGATAAGCATTATAGTTTATGTTTTCTCCCGGATTAATACCACAATCAAGCATTATTTTACTCTCTGGAGTCACAACGATAAAACATGACCGTCCTACTTGCTTAACACCACCTAAGCAGTAAATCGTGACCTCTTTCAGATTACTGTATTGATATGTTGCACTATCATCAACCGATTTTCTAGATAAATATCTAGAATTGTTGATGTATTTATTAGAGGTTAACCTCATATCATCATTTGTGTCACCATTATATAGTAATGAAGTGGACAACAAAGGAGGCCTAAAAATTCTTTTTCCTAAACTTTGATAAAAGACAATGCGTTCTTTGGAGGAATTTTTCAGTATGGAATGTATATTTTTAATGCTATTTGAAGGGATATGAGGAGACCGTCTAGAATGTGCAATCCAGCCTGTTTCCTTCGCAATTTGTAAGAATATTTCTGAAGTTATCCCTTCGGGATTGTTTACCTCTAGAATGACCTCGCCTGTAGCTTCATCACAAAACAATACAGTTATCAGGATTTCCTTTGGTAATATTTTATTAATGGCATCACGGGCATCATCCTCCGAAAGTCTTATAGATGGATCTGTTCTAATTATGAATCTTTTCTTCATTAATTTTGAAAGGGCCGACAGATGAAGAGTTAACTCGGTTAACGCAAATGATGGATTTTTGGTATAAAGTGCAATATTGGCGGATTCACACCTAACAATCGTTATCTGAGCCTCTTTTGGGATAGATTGCATTACTTGCGATTCCAGTTTTTCTTCAAAATTTACTGGAGATGATAATAGTGAATTACCTTTTTCGCCTTTTATGACCGCATTGGATTCTTTCAAAGGTATTGATCTTTCATGTAAAATGATTTTTTCAGTTTTATCATGGGTCAATTTATTATATATTTCCTTAATTTATTTAACATGTCGTAAAAAATCAGATATATTTTCTATCTACTATTGATTATTTATGTTTTTAATATGTAATTGTTAACTGTTTCAAACTACCTGCCTTTTGATTTTGTCCTATTTAGAACTATTTTTTCAGCAATATCCTTCAATATTTTATTCTTCAGTAATTCATTTTTAGATATCATAATATACCCAGATTTGATGTGTGGTCTTTTAGGAAACCTTGCACCATCATTAATCTGATCTTTTTCAACTTGATATCCCAATGATTCTGCAGCACCAACCAACTCCGCTATCATTGGATCGTAGACCGCCATTGATTTTGATATCCGTCTACCTTTTCCCCTGGATAAGTTCTTATTATAATAGTCCACCCAGATAATAACATTTTCATAATCCTTCAAATGCCTTGCAATAAAAAAAGTTCCTTCTAACCTTTAAGTTTTTTTATACTAATTAACTTAACTAATATAAAGATAATTATTTGTTTTGGATTTTCCTAATCGAAAGTTCGCAATTACTTACCACTGGATTGTAAATTCGTAGATCATCACACATTTTCTTTACTTTGAATAATGCTTCAGTCTCGTTCCCGGATAATATTTTGATTAACAAGGATTTAGCTGATCTGACTGAAACTATATCGGAATACTTCTCTTTGAGAATAAGATCGTTAAGCACTGTTTCCCCTTCAGGATCGTTGAGAAATGGTTTGTTTTCGATGCTCACGTTAACGGTAAATATTTTCTTTTTTTTGGGTTCAGTCATATACCTTTTTAAAAAAGGAGGTCACTATATATACAAAAGCTTTTAATTACAGAATTTAATTGATAATAAAATCATGGTCATGTAGCTCAGCCTGGCAGAGCGAAGGTTTTGTAAACCTTAGGTCGCGGGTTCAAATCCCGTCATGACCTATATGGATGAATAAATAATAATAATAATTGATAGATTTGATAGCTTTAATTGACAGAAGAATATGTAAGTAATAATGATTATCGAAATTTGACTATGGAATTGCTGGGAGAAATACTTCATTTTTCTAAGAGCGGTCGCTTGATAGTAAGAGTGGAGAATAATGGTTCACATGTGAAATCTGGGTTGATAGTATTAGATAGTAAAGATAAGAGGGTAGGCAAGATTGCAGAATTAATTGGGTCAGTGAACTCTCCTTATGCCTCGATAATTCCCTTTGTTCAAGCCAAGAGTAAGATGGCAGGTTTGAAGGTATATTTTGCCGTTACAGGAAAAAAAGACTTTTATTTCAAATCTAAAAATAAAAAGAAAATTAAGAACAATAAGAAATAGGTGACATAAATGGTTTCGAATGGTGTAGATCTCTTGAATGAATGCCCTGAATGTCATGCAAACCTGGTGCAAGATACAGTAAAGGGGGAATTTGTATGTAGTATATGTGGATATGTTGTTGAAGAAAATTTAGAATATCAAGGTCCAGATGCTTATGTTAGCGATCCCGGACATAAATCGAATAATTTGAGAGCTAGTGGTGTAAACAGTATTGCGTATCATGATTATGGTCTTCATACTGAGATTGATAACCAATGCAAAGACTATTCGGGTCGACATTTCAATGATGATATCAGAAAGTCAGTTGTCAATCTTAGGAAATGGAACAATATAATAAGAATTTCAAATTCCAAAGACAGGAGACTTTCAAACGTGTTATCAAAGATT
>JBBRRF010000253.1:0-3540 GCA_038200885.1 Candidatus Nitrosocosmicus sp. | reverse complement strand
TCACAGTTTAAAAAGAGGGATAAGAAGCTATAATCCTATCGTTTTTTGGGATAGGCTCTTAGTATTTCTATCTTAAATTAATAGAATATTGTCTTATTCTCAAACAATTTAACATGAAATATTAAGGATTAATTTATTCATATTCCTAATGAAAATCAACCCACTTTTTTTAGTGACTGGTTTAACCTTGATTGCAGCTTTAGTTACTATTGAAATATATATTCAACATGTAAATGCTCAAAAAATCGGTGATGTGATTGCTCCAATACCCAGAAATGCCACAATTCCAACTACAGATAAAATTCAGGTATCAATTGTACCGGGAGCGACATTTCTAACTGACACTGCTTATGATCCAAATCCTATAGAGGTGAACGTTGGTCAAACTGTTTTGTGGATAAATGACGATTTTTCATTTCATTCTGTTACTTCAGGGCAGGTGGGGGATACTGAGGCAACTCGTATATTCGATTCCGGGTTGGCAGGTCCAACAGCACTAGATAGTACTGGTAAAACTTACGAATACACATTTGAATTAGCAGGTGAATATCCATACTTTTGTATCTTACATCCGGGCATGGTGGGAAAAGTGATTGTTATTTAAATAAAATCATTTGCTTTATTTCCTTGTATTACACACAAAAATCATGACTAGTAGGATGACATTGGTTAAAATCTACAGTTTTTGTTAGAACTGTATAACGAAATAATCCAGTCGGTAAGAATCGATATTATTTGACCATTGCTTTCTAAGGCGAGTGTAATGATAATATAGATTTGTAAAATATCGGAATTTGAAATCTTGTTCTATACACTCTATTAAAGCTAAAAAACTGCGGTATATTCAAAGGATTTAAGTGGATAATCCCATCAGTAGATCACATTTCGATAATTTTGTTGATTTTACTGATTAATATTTCATTCTCAACAGGCTTTTGAATGAAAAGATTTGGGTCAAAATCTTGAAATTCATTGTTACGATATTGCTGGTGAAACTGCTCACTAGAAGTCAAAAAGCATACTTTGGTTTGATTATCCATCTTCCTGATCTGATTATATAGCTCAAAACCCGTCATTCCAGGTAATTTTAGATCGATCATTACCAAATCATAATAATATGGTTTATACATTGATAACGCAACGATTGGGTCATTGTAAATATCTGCGGCAAAACCCTTTTCTTCAAGTATTATTTTAAAGACAAAAGTGATGTCATACTCATCATCGATTATTAATATTTTTCTTCTGGTCATCATAATAGCTCTACTATGCTTGTTTGTTGTTACTTTGTTCAGAATTGTCAAGGGGTAATACGAATGAAAATGTTGCCCCTTGCCCAACCAGGTTATTCTCGGCCCATATCCTACCGCCATGTGCCTCTATAATGCTCTTTGAAATGAATAATCCAAGGCCAATGCCGTGAAATGATTTAGTTGCAAACTTTGTAAAAATCTTAGGTAGTATTTCACTATCTATTCCAGTCCCGTTGTCCGCTATACTCACCTGTACCATATCATGGGATTTGTCATCAATTTGGAACTTCGTTAGTTTAACCGTAATAATAATAAAGCCTCCTGTCCTGGGCAAAAACTTTATTGAATTGTTAATCAAATTAGAGATAACTCGACTAATGCCGCCCTTGTCTGCAAAAATTTGTAAGTCGTCTACATCATATTTCATTTCAATCTTACTTTTTTCAAAATTTGCTTCACAATTGTGAATATTCTCTAGTATAATATCTCTAATTCTAAATTTTTCCATATTTAGGTTTAAGGTATAACCTTCCATTTTGGTTACATCGAGTATATCCTCAGCAAGTTTTTTCAACCTTCTGGCATTACGACTGACGATTTCAACAAGCTCCTTTTCCATGGAACTAGGTGCATTATTTCTAAGAATATCTACCGCCCCAAGGATCGGCTGAATTGGTGTCCTCAGTTCATGTGCAGCAGTATTGATAAATTCCTTATGCATTCTCTCGTTTAATTTCAACTGTTTGTATAGCTCTGTTTGTTTCCATAAGCTTTCAAAAATCGAATAATAGGATAATACCGTTGATTTACTATTAGAATACGTTACTAATCCAATAGCCTCAGTTACGGTATTCTTAGAATCATCCTTTAGTTCTACTGCTAGTGAGTATTTCTTATCAATCACTACTATTGACACTTTGGTTTGCATGCTAGGCTCCATTAGCCTAATTTTAATTCTGTCTGAAATACCTTGATCTTCAAGTTCTTTTATAGTCTGATAAATCAATTTGTCCTCTGGGACCAGAATTCTTACATTAAAGGATTGAGTTTCTAGTCTTTCTCTTATTAGATCGAGTGTCCCAGCATACTTTTGACGTCTAAATGCATTTGGTGTTGAAAAAATTCCAACAATATCTTCCTTTGCAGATATGATGAGGCTGTAGAATAAATTCTCGAATGTTTCAGGATTTTGAATTATTTCTATCCCTCCACTATCTACTCCAGTCTCGATATCGTTAATCCTATTTTTGATGTCAATTCCATTCTCCCATAATTCATTAAAGATTGAATTAAAATGCTCGATATATGCTGGCTCATTAGTTGTAAGTAGATTTTGGAGGATTTGTCCGCCTTCTGTTTTTTGTATCGTTGCTATCATTTCCTTTTCTGACGCGGCAAAGTTGATTGGTGGAAGATTTTTTACATGCTTGATATTTATTCCTAATGCCAAAAAATTGTTTACTATATCGATATCGTTACTATCTGTGATAGATGTTATGATCTTAATTCCATTATGCGCGCGCATTCTTCCATTTCCGCAAATCTGCTGATAAATTTCAAAATAATTATTATAAGCTAATCTTAGAGCCTATCCTAAAATTCGATATGATTATAGCTTCTTATCTCTCTTTTTAAACTGTGACCTGTATCCAGAAGAATAAAGGGGAAGTAAGGAATGATAAAGACAATCATCATCATCATACCATCATAACCATTCCAGGTGAGTTATGGGAAGAGTTTAAGAAGATCCTGCCTAAAGAAAAGCCATCCAAAACTGTAGGTAGACCGATTGTACCATATAGAAAAGTGCTTGATGGAATTATATACATTCTGAGAACAGGATGTCAATGGAAAATGCTTCCTAAAGAATATGGTTCTGGTTCTACTTCTACCGCTCATCGTCGATTCCAGGAGTGGAATAATCTGAATGTTTTTAAAAAGACATGGATTAAACTATTGAAAATTTATGATAATGTTGTAGGTATCAACTGGACCTGACAATCAATCAATTGATTCTATATCCATAAAGTCGCCTTTAGGGGGGCGATGACCGGAAATAATCCTACCGATAGGAGCAAACGGGGCACAAAAAGACATATTTTGAGAGATAAGAAGGTATTCCGTTATCAGCTGTCATATCCTCATATGCCAGCACCCATGATATCAATTTAGTAACTGATGTAGTTGATAGTGCTCTAATAAGAAGAGGAAGAGGCATAAGACAACACCTATGTTTAGATAATGGATATAATTCCAAACTAGAAGAACAGAAACTAATCAAACGAGG
>JBBRRF010000252.1:0-3551 GCA_038200885.1 Candidatus Nitrosocosmicus sp. | reverse complement strand
TTTATCAATGGCATAGCACTCCTCATAACCTAGATAGTGAGTAAAGTTAGTGGTAGATATTAGTACAACTTTTTCATCTTGAGGGATAATGCTTGCTAATAGCTTTGCCAATTGTATACAAGTCTTTTTGTCCTGTTTTCTTTGAAGTATAGGTAAAAATTTGAAATCATTCTTCTTTAGCACTTGAATAAATGGTAACTGTATTTCAATTGTGTAATCAATTTCAAATGAAAATGAATCTATCTCTAAAAAGCCATCATTACTTTTCTTTATCAAATTATGTGCCATCGTCTCGTTGATTTGTACTGGGCCCAAAGGGGTGTTCCAAGTACCATGTTCCAACACTGAGATGCCGGGACTAGTTCCACGATGATCTGAAGATAATATTATGAAATTTTGGCATTCTATCTTGTCTATTAAGTAATAGGGGAATGCAGACACATAGCCAGAGTAATCGTATGAACCATGTGGGACTATGAAACTCAGAATCTTTTTATCTTGAATATACTCATTTACCATTTGTAGAAATTTGGAATCTTCAGAAGAGGAATTCAAGAGTGAAAAAAAACTTTGAATTGAAGCATTCAATTTCCCATAATCTTTAGGATAAAAAACTCCACTAAAGTTATGTTCACGCGTCAATACTTAATTAAATCAATTCTTCAACTAGTTTTGCCTCGAAATCATCTATTGTCAATGGCATCTCAGAATCAGATTTTATCTTTCCTTGCTTTTTGAGGACTTCTTTTGACAAGAGCCAATAAACCGTAGCAAGAGCTTTTCTACCCCTATTATTTGATGGAATTACTAAATCAACTTTAGAGGTAATATTGTCACTATTTGATAATGCGATTACAGGGACGCCAGCTCTAGTTGCTTCCAATACGGCCTGCTCATCTGCCTGAGGATCTGTGACTATTACTATTTCAGGCTCTAAATATTTGGGTAACGAAGGATTCGTAAATGTACCAGGCATAAATCTTCCAAATATACCACGAGCTCCTGTTAGTTCACAAAATTTTTCAATTGGTGTTTTTCCGTACTCCCTTGCAGATGTTACCGCAACATTTGCGATATTCGTTCTGCCAATAAATTTGGCGGCAACGTCAATTCTGGCAAGCGTTTTACTAATATCAAGAATATACAATCCTTCTGGATTAGCACGAGTTATGAATGATGTCATGAATTTAGTTTTGATCGGAGTTCCTACCCTGATCCCGGTTGACAATATCATTTTCTCTAGGTTATTAGGATCTTCCAGTGATTCTGATTGTTCTACCATATCAGACGAACTGCTTGGTTCCTCATCGCCTATACTTTTATGTTCAGTTTGATCAGAATCTCCATAGTTTTCAGGAGATTCGTCTGTGTTATTAGTGGCATAATTCGAATCTTCGTCCTCAGTTTTGGAAGTAGCATCATTAACAGTTTTATCTTGATGTTCATCATTAGAATTATTAAGAGTTTCCAATTCATCAGTATTCATATTCATAATATATTGCTCCATTTAGCCATTCCTTCTATTAAACCATACTCTGAAATTCTTAATAATTCATTGAATTTGGAGATTCTTTCGCCGCCTACTACACCAGTTTTTATCATTAGTGAATTCGTGGCGATAGAAATATGAGAAATATGACTGTCAACTGACTCACCCGATCTATGAGAAGTAATCAATTTGATGTTGTTATTGTTGCATTCCTCTGCAAATAACATTGCATCGTATAAAGTGCCTGCTTGATTTACCTTCAAAATTGCTCCAGAACAGGCCCTCTTTTTAGCGGCAACCCTGGCTCTATTAGTATTTGTTACCAGCAAATCATCACCTGTAACAAGGCACATAGGGTTATCTTTAGTGATAATCGACATATTCTCAAAATCCTCTTCATGCAATGGATCCTCGGCATATATGAGGTTGTAGTCATGGATCAGTTTGTTAACATACTCTATTTGTTCCTCTGTTGTCCTTATGATGCCCTCACGTTGGTAATCATATACCTTCTTAGTATTATCCCACAATGATGAGCTTGCAAAGTCTATGCCCATTCTGATCTCTTTCTTTGGATCATATCCACAGCGAACTATTGCATTTTCCACTAACTCAATGGCACGATCATTTACAATAGCAGGAGCCCATCCCCCTTCGTCTCCCTTTCCATATGTAAATTTACTGTCGATTTTTTCGATACTTTTTTTTACTTCTTTATGAATATGCGAATTCAAAGAGATTGCTTCGAAGATCGATAGCGATTTGACAGGACAAATCAAAAATTCCTGCAAGTCTGGGGTTCCAGGGCCAGCATGAGCACCCCCTCCCAGCACATTTCCAAGAGGGTACGGGAAACTAATCTTTTCCAATTTAGGATTCAAGACTTTATATAATGGAAGGTTCAGGGCCTTTGCAGCTGAATCTACACTTGCTATAGAAAGAGCGTAAGCCACCGAACCCCCAATATTTGAATAATTATCAGAAGGGTCCACCGTTTTAATTGCATTGTGCAGATTTTTGAGGTCTGCACTGTCAATCCCAATAAATTTATCCTTTATACTTTTAAAATTCTCAAGGGTTAATTCGGGGTTGTTTTGGATAAAGCTTTGTGCCTCATACATCCCAACACTAGCGCCTGATGGAGCACAAGCCCTACCTTTATACTTGTTGTCAGACAGTACATCAATTTCGATAGTTTTATCTCCTCGGCTATTGAAAACTAGCCTTTCCTCAATTGAAGTGATTTCAGGCAATGTTTATCATTCCATTTCAGATTGTATCTCCGCCCGTCGTTTCCTCAAAGCTTCATAATAGGGAATGACTTGATATATGGTCTCTACGCTCGAAACGAACATCCTTCTACAACAATAACGTGTAATATTCAAAGAATCCATAACTTTATTTGGTTCTTCTCCTTGTTTTAACTTGGTTAAATATTCATTATAGATATTAGCTATCAATTTTCCACATGTAAAGCATCTTACTGGAACAAGCATGGTATAAAAGAATGAACTCCATAATAAAAATCATTCAAATGGCAGAATGATATTAGTGGGAATATTCAAATTATCCCTCCAATAATAAAATGTCAAAGCGGGAGTCGCCCAGCTTGGCCAAAGGCGTAAGGTTGAGGGCCTTATCCCTTAGGGGTTCGTGGGTTCAAATCCCATCTCCCGCATTTGATATGACATTTAAAAAAATATGCTCTGTCGAATAACTGATTTGGGTACGACCAATTAGACTAGTGTTGTATAATGTCGTCAATTTGTCCATAAACAAGTTATAGATCGATGCTTTTAGTTTCAGATCCTCAAGTTGCTGTATTACGGATAGTTTTTGTGGAATACATTTGGAGTTGTTCTTAACCGATGAATTCTTCCTTACTTTGATAGCAGGTATTATCTTCATTTTATAAAGAAATCTAAAATTATCCTTAGAATCATAACCCTACCCATCAGCCATCCTTTTTGATGCTATATCCCTTAGAGATATCGTCGACCAACTCTTTTAGCATCTTTCCATCATAAACATCTTCTTTTGTTATGGACATAGATGCTATCTT
>JBBRRF010000251.1:0-3552 GCA_038200885.1 Candidatus Nitrosocosmicus sp. | reverse complement strand
TAAAGGTGCTAGAAGCTTATACCCGAGATGTAGGCCGTGGTGTTGCTAGAATTGATTATGATTCTATGGATGCTTTGAGCGCATCTACAGGTGATGTCGTGGAAATTAAAGGTAAACGTAAAACAGTAGCAAAATGTTTACCTCTTTATCCTTCGGACGAAGGTAAGGGTATAATCCGAGTTGATGGTCTGGTTAGAAATAATGCCGGTGTAGCTATAGGGGACACCGTAGTTGTTAGAAAGATTAAAGCTGTTCCTGCAGAAAAAGTCATAGTTGCACCATTAGAAGCTATTCCTCCAATTGATGAACGATATTTAGCTGATGCTCTTGAAAGTGTACCATTAATCAAAGGAGACAATGTGATGGTGCCATATTTTGGTGGTAGACTTACATTTCAAGTCATAGGTGTCACCCCAGGTCCGGGTGTTGATGCCGTTTTAGTTACTCAAAAAACTGTATTTCATATAGCCGAACGGGGAGAAACACTCCGTGGAGTACCACAAGTTACATACGAAGATATTGGTGGCTTAAAAGAGGAAGCCCAAAAAGTTCGTGAAATGATAGAACTGCCATTGCGACATCCCGAAATATTTGAAAAACTGGGTATAGAGGCACCAAAGGGAGTGTTGTTGTATGGACCTCCAGGTACCGGTAAAACCTTGTTGGCAAAAGCAGTGGCCAATGAAAGTAATGCACACTTTGTAAGTATCTCTGGTCCAGAAATAATGAGCAAATTCTACGGTGAATCTGAAGCAAGACTGCGTGAAATATTTAAAGAAACCAAGGAAAAGGCTCCTTCTATAATATTTATCGACGAAATAGACTCTATAACTCCAAAGCGAGAAGAAGTAACAGGAGAGGTTGAACGAAGAGTTGTATCTCAGTTACTATCTTTGATGGATGGATTGGAAGCAAGAGGTAAAGTTATAGTTATTGCTGCCACAAATAGACCAAATGCTATCGATCCAGCTCTAAGAAGACCTGGTCGATTTGACCGAGAAATTGAAATTAAAGTTCCTGATAAGCGTGGTAGATTGGAAATCCTACAAATTCATACAAGAAATATGCCTTTAGAATCAGATGTAAACCAAGAAAAAATAGCATCTGTAAGCCATGGTTTTGTTGGTGCAGATTTGGAATATCTCTGTAAGGAAGCTGCAATGAAATGTCTTAGACGATTGTTACCTGAACTTAATCTGGAGGATGAGAAAATCCCGCCAGAGACACTTGAAAAATTGATTATATCAATGTCTGACTTTGAAAATGCTCTTAAAGAAGTGACGCCCTCTGCCATGAGGGAAGTTTATCTGGAATCTCCTGATGTTGAATGGAATGATATAGGTGGATTAGATGATGTTAAACGAGAGCTACAGGAAGCAGTGGAATGGCCATTAAGGTACCCAGATCTTTATACAAAACTAGGTCACTCTGTACCCAAAGGAATTCTGATGCATGGTCCATCTGGTACCGGAAAAACGATGCTTGCCAAGGCAGTTGCTACAGAATCTGAAGCTAATTTCATTAGCGTGAAAGGACCAGAATTATTGTCGAAGTGGATAGGCGAATCTGAAAGAGGGGTCAGAGAAATTTTCCGACGTGCAAGGCAAGCCGCACCATGTGTTGTTTTCTTTGATGAAATAGATTCAATTGCTCCTATTAGAGGAATGGAAGGCGTTAATGCTGGCACCGAACGGATGGTTTCTCAACTACTAACGGAAATGGATGGGATTCAACAATTAAATGGGGTAGTTATAATAGCCGCAACCAACCGTCTAGATATGATTGACAGCGCATTGCTAAGACCTGGTAGATTTGACAAGATAGTATTTGTTCCAAAACCCGATATAAGTACAAGGCTAAAGATCTTGGAAATATATGCTAAGGAAAAGCCAATAACAAGTGATGTTAATTTGCAGAGAATTGCCGAACTGACTGATGGATTTAGTGGCGCAGATATGTCCGCAGTTGCAAATACGGCGATTTCACTTGTGTTGCACGAGTATCTTCAAAAATATAGCAATCCTGAGGACGCTGCAAAACATGCAACGGAAGCACATGTTACAATGAAACATTTCGAAGATGCTGTTAAGAAGATAAAAACTCAAAGAGATATGAAACCAGGAGAAAAGGTAACGCTTTCTCAATACAGATGATAACCTAACCTAACCTCTCTCTCCATATTTTCTTGTTTTCCTCTAGGGCTTTTATGCATAGCTTTTGTGCATAACCTATAAACAAAAAATTAAATAAACTACTTTTTTGTAGTTTTTATTATAGTTGTATGCTGAGTCAATAGAGTCTAGGAAAAAGGAAAGTCTTGCTATAATAGATCTTGGTTATAATTCCATAAAAATTTCTACTTATGATATTTACAAAAATGGGCATTACAAAAAACAGTATCAGAAACAGGATTATGTTCAAATCGGTTCAGAATTAAATAGTAATGACAACATGATATCTGATAAAAATGTTGATCGAACAATCAAAGCACTTGATAATTTTAAAAAAGATATGAAAGAAAAGAATATAGATGTAGTTATTCCAATAGCTACTAGTGCAGTAAGGGACGCAACTAACCAGAAATTCGTAGTGGATACCCTAGAAGACAATACTGGGTTTCTATTTAATATTTTATCAGGACCAGAAGAAGGATTTTTTTCATATTTGGGCGCTCAATCCTACATGCATGTCCCTAATGGCTTGTTCTTTGATCTTGGTGGCGGTAGCCTAGAATTGATGTATGTTCAAGATTTTAGAATATTAAAAACGATTTGTTTGGATATGGGTGTTTTGAGACTGTCCGAAGAATTCGTAAATTATAATAGTGGTATAGAGGAGAGCAAACCATGGTCCGATATTAGATACAAAAGATTGGAAAAATCTCTGATTGAAAATATCCCCTCAAATGATCAATTGAGTTTGCAAAGATCTCCAGATACAAAAATGGTTGCAATAGGAGGAACAGTTAGAGCGATTTACAAGTTTATGTCACATATGATAGATTTTGCCCCATCTGTTTATCATAGTCGCGCGGTACTTGATAAAAGAATGATAACTCTTGCAAACACTATTTTCAGAGGACTATCTGTTGAAGAATTGTCAAAACTAAAATCTGTTGACTCTGAAAGAGCTAAAACAATTACAACCGGTAGTTTTATCGTAAAAATATTGATAAATAAGCAAAATTTTAACAATTTATTGGTATCTCCTACCGGGGTTCGCGAAGGGGTGCTAGAATATTATCTTTATTTCAGAATGGACAAGAAATATCGCAGCAGGAAGAAATTCATTAAGGTAAATTGCGAGCCTTTGTTTGCAATTGAAAGTAGTAGAAAAAATCCTTTATCTACAGTCTCTGATTCAACTTTATCTACGCCCGAACCTGATACCTATGTTTTTCCGAGAAAGCTCAATAGCATAAAAGTTAACAAGTTAAAAGATTAGCTCAACCTCTTTACTCCTAACTTGATTCGGTCTTGTTCAATAGAGTATGCTGAATTAAACAATTTATAATAATCTCTATACTAAAATTTTGTAATGGACGTTGAAGAG
>JBBRRF010000250.1:0-3572 GCA_038200885.1 Candidatus Nitrosocosmicus sp. | reverse complement strand
CTTTTGCAGATATGACCATAACTTGGATTACCGGGTAGATTTTTCCCAGTAGCCCTGATTATCCCTTCTGTCTGTCTATAAGGTAGGGATGTGAAATGAGTAACGTATGTATCCAATTGCCAGGATGAAAGAATCTGGAAGTACAAACGGTTTACCCGTTTTATTTTTGTTCATCCTTTCTAACTCAGAATCCCAACTATCAAGATAATCATATGAAAAGAGGATTTCACCGCGTCTTACAAGGGAGCGATTATAAGAAGGACAATCAATCAAGAAGGATAAATTGTTTAATCCCAGCTAAATAGTTTGAGTTAGGCGACAAAGCACTCTTTGCCAAAAAAGAATAAAAGTGATGAACAAGTTTGAGAGACCGTCAAGATTGTGGATTAAAATACAATGCAATCCGTTGTATATACTTACTACCAATATTTTACAAAAGCCTTTATTGATAAATGTAGAAAAAAATCCCAGTTATATTTCCGAGATGATATATTCCTTAGTGCAAGTAGAATTCTTGTAATTAGCACAAATATCTTATCAGCATCAAAGCTTCGCTACTCTGCCCTTTTTTTTGTTATCTATTATAATGTCTGATAGATTCGATTGATCAGATTCAGTAGTATGTTAATGTTGTCTCCGTAAAATGGTATTTTCATCTATAAGTTCCACATTAGATTGAATGGTATTGTTATTAATTTTAGAATAATATTCAGTACATTCTTGCCTCATTTTATCTCTATCGTAGCCATTCTCATCATCGCCATAATTCATTATTTTATTAAACAATTCTTCCCCAAGTTCTTCTTTATATTGATCTAGATCTATTACGTCAGTATTTTGTATCCATTTTTTAATTACTTGATCATCATCAATCTTTCCATTCTTTTTATAGTATTTACATTCAGGAACACATTGGCCATTTTTACAACCATAAGCATCAATATTTCCTTTATCCATTTCTGGAAATGCAGAATGCTCATGGAAGTATCCATGTTTCTTTCCTTCTTCATATCTGCCTTCTGGTGTAGTTTCGTATAGATATCTAGAAAGATAAAACTCAAACTCATCCGGTAAGAGTTCATACGCGTCAAGAGCAAAGTCCCATATTATATGTCCCTGTTTTTTCAATCTTTCATATTTTAATGGTTTATAACTATCAAATTTAACAAGGAGTTTAATCTCGTTCACTTGTTCTGAATTTGCCTTCCTAACCTTGTGATCTTTTTCCGCTTTTTCTAAATCTTTTTTCAGACGATCTAGATGTCTACCGATCTTCATCTTTGTTATTCTCGGTACTGCTCTCCATTTTTTCAAGCCTTTCCTCGAGAGTTTTCATATATACTAATGAAGGTCCCTCTGATACCAGTTTGAACAATGACTCATTGCATTCTTTTGCAAGTTTTAAAGCGTTTAGTCTGTTCATCCAGGTTATATCTTGGTTATTTTCTTCTATGCTATTGTTATAGATCTTCCAGCATTCATTTAGTATATTCCTAATCCCTTCCATTGATGTTTGATACATAAATGGTAGTGTTTCTTTTGCTAAAGCATTAAGATTGTTATTGGATTCCTTAGAAAGGTAATGGACGTCTCTACTAACGGTAGCTGGGTCTACATTTAACTCATTTGCAATTTGATATCCTTTAAGTCCATTGGTTAGCAGTACCATTACCTTCTCTCTCCTTTCAACAATTATTTTACTATCGGATGGATGACAATCAGACATCTTAATTGCAGATATTGCATATAATTAAGTTCAAAGCTAAAAAGATATTTCAGCATATTTTCTCATATATGATGCAACGATCACCTGTCACATAATAGACCATTGTGACTTCACCACCAGGTAGCTGCTTTATAGGGAATAAACTAGATGTAAAATACATAATTACAAGAATCTATCGACTTTCTGATAATAATTTTATACCTTATACATTATTTTAGAAGTTTTATTATCTTTCCAAAGATTTTGCTAGAATAAATGCAATTTTCGTCTGTTTTAAAATACAGATTCAGGGAACCGAACTTGTCATAATGGTCTACAAACCTACATGTGCAAAGTTCTATGTCATCTTCATCAAAAAGTTTGAATGTATTCACTTTGCCAATTCCGTATTTTAAAAGGCCTAAAATTTCTAGTTCTAACCAGTTTTTTTTTATTTTATGATAATTATTAGATAATTGTAGTCTTAGATGATGTAAATTATTATCGAATATATCTAAATTCTTGTAATTATCTATTTCTTGATTGAAAGAAGAGGTAGTAGTCGTAAAGTCAAATTGCGAAGAATCTACAATTGGATAGTATATTTTTCGTCGCCCGTCTATCTTTGAATTGGTTTCGAAGCCTTTGTATAAAAACAGGGAATCTATATCTTACTGATTAATTAGAAATGGGAAGAGATGGGATTTGTTTGTATGTCAGGTAGTCATAGGTTTATACTAAATCGTGATTTTTCTTTTTTTCCTTTAAACTTTAATTTGATCCATCTGAGCAGAACTAACTCCAAAGTCCAGATATAATTATTGTATTTGACCTGCTTTGTTGCACGATTATTTTTTCGGTTATTTTTTAACTATTTTTAACCTAAACAGTCGATTGATGAATAATAATTAACACGATTCGCAAGAAACATGCATTAGATCAACTGTTTTACGAATCATGCATCTATGTAAAAGTCTCCTTCAGAGTCATCCATTACCACCACTACCGCTGTATTTTTTGTTACCTTATCAACCTGTTTGATACTTGATGTATCGTTATTTATCTATCCTTGGATCCTCTTAAGCTTTCTCTGGTATGTATCATGTTTTCCATCCTGGTAGGTTTCTTTATTCTTTAGCATATACCACATTATCCTTATCATCTTGTTTGCTACATGAGTTATAGCAATACTGCTATGACCATGTCTTTTGACTATCTTTGAATAGTATTTTTTCATTCTATCGTCTGTTCTAACCGCAGTGTTTGCAGCTTGAATCATTATCCAGCGTATCTTTTTATTTCCATCTTTCATCCTTCCCATGTACAATGAGTTTCCTGACTGATGTACGGTTGGACATAATCCAGACCATGAAACCAATTTGCTTGGATCAGTGAATCTAGTTATGTCTCCTATCTCAGACATTATTAGCATGGCTGAAAAGCAGTCTATACCGTCATGCTCATCAATATCTTTACATTTTCATTACTTACTGCCTGGGCTGATACCTTTTTATCGATTTGGACTATCTCGTTGTTTAGAAATTCGATGTTGTTAATGTAATTGTTTAGCTGTACCTGGTCGTTTCCATCCAATTTCAAGCTCTTGAGCCATTTTAATCCTTTTTTACCAAACAGATGACTACAACTATACTGGGTATCATACTTGTCAAGCAGTGAATGTACTCTGTTTACTACTCTTGTTCTATCCTGTACAAGGTTTATCCTCAATCGTAGAATAGATCTATCCTCTCTTATGCTATCAGGCGCAACGTATGATTCAGGTATCAAGTTGGATCGTAGTAAATGACATAATATGCGGGCATCAAGTTTATCTGTCTTTATTCTTGCTTCGGCTATAACCCGTGTT
>JBBRRF010000249.1:0-3577 GCA_038200885.1 Candidatus Nitrosocosmicus sp. | reverse complement strand
ATAACGGCAATGTTATTTCTGAATTTGAACAATTGATTTTAGAACTAAAACCAGTATTACAGGGTCTAAAAATTAGCGAGTTGGATGAGAATGAAAAATACCAAGATATTACATTTTTAAGCAATGAACTAAAGGAATCTCCCACTAATATTGCATTTGTGGTACTAGCTCATAGATTCCAACAGAAAAGTGGTGTGACTCCTGAAATATGGTATGCATTGCTACGACGAGGATTACCAAATAATCTTTACAAGTTATTATCTATAGAAATGGATATTCTCCGTACTGCAATAGAAGCTGCAATAACAAAGAATATTATTCCGGCTCATTTTCAAAATGAACTTGAGTCTACTCTAATTCGATTGAAAGAACTTTATGTAGATTTTGTACTCGAACAAACAGTTGATGATGATAGTAACAGTAATAATGACAATACTCCAAGTGATTTATCGGTTGATAATGGTCCTTTGGCTTTGATGCAGATTATAAGCACCGTTATTCCAGAAAATCATAAAAAACGAAAGTTTCTGTCTGCTTATGCTAATAACCAAGAAAAGGTAAATGAGTTTTGGAATATTATAGAACAAGATTCTGAATTAAAAGATAAAGTTGAGGATTTAAAATTCACATTACAGCTAGGGGCACTGACTGATAACAATCTACAACTAGTTAAAAAAATCCAACAAATGAAGCAAGGCGGTGTTATTAAAGCATTTTCAGACCTGACCCGTCTAAGCTTTGATGATTGGAAAGAATTAATTTTAAATTCAGCTAATCGTGAAGGAAATACTACTGCAATAAATTTTCCATCTAGAGTTCCAGGAGGAAGCCCGGAACAAAAGACAGCAAATTATGTTCTAGCTATAAGCCATATGATGGAAGACTTTTTTCCTACTAGGTTTGCCGTAGAACGTATGAAAACTGAAAATGATCAAAACGATTTATGGATAGCTCCACAAAAAGATAATATTATAAAGTTTATAGAAGATAATCCTAAATTTGAATTTAAAATAACTCAACTTGATAAATATTTATCAAATAATGTTTCTGCATTGAACAATATAGGTGACCAAAACAGAGAAGACCTTAAGAAAACTATCAAAAGAATTCAACGTCTGTATAAGATTGCTCATCGATATTCTCAAGTGCGGGCCTTGGCCAAATTAGGATTTGAATCAGCAAATAGTATTGCGTTAAAGGGACAAAATAGCTTTATTTCTAGATATGGGAAGGTTTTGGGTGGTAGAGTTATCGCAAAACGAATCCATGAAAGGGCGTTGCGATCTCAAGCAATGGCTATAAACCTGTTATCAGAGTTTGGTCCTTTATCTGATAATCTTTCTATTGCTGCTGTAGGAGGTGATTCTCATTTGGAAATGGGCGGTGTTCCTGAATGGTCTAGTTTGTTTGGCTCTTTTGATCTTTGTCAGTGTTCACAGTGTAAATCTGTCCTGAGCCCCGCAGCATATATGGTAGATATGCTACATTTTCTTAATGAAAGACATTCAAAGGTAGCTGATGCAGATGATATATCTGTAAAAGATATACTTTTTAATAGGCGTAAAGATATTGGTGAAATCGAGCTTAGTTGTGAAAATACTAATACTCCAATCCCTTATGTGGATTTAGTAAACGAAATACTTGAAGATGCTGTATCACCCTTACCTTCATTTACTCCATTTACCTTAAATTCTGAATTAGAAGAACAGTTAAATAATCAGGAATTATCTGTAGCTTTACAAAACTCTTTTACACCTCCTCTATCATCTAGCTCATCAATCGCCATTGGCTCCAAATTATCAAATAGACCATTAGATAATGAATGGTGGCTTGTTCACGATGAGTCATTTACTTACCGAATTAGAAAGGAAGATGATGATTTACTTCATGTTGTATTCCGTGGACGTCAAACGGCCTTATCAGCTGCAGAATGTTCAGCAAATCCTCAATATATGAATACTGCAGCTTACGATATTTTAGCAAAAACAGTATTTCCCTGGACATTACCTTTTGACCTTTGGGCAGAAGAAGTCACTACCTATCTTGATCACATATCTTTGCCCCGATACAAAATAATGGAATCATTTTTACCAGGGGAGCGAAGATCATTACTTGACAACATAAACATAGCAAGAGCGTATTTAGGAATTGGTTTTATGGAGGGAAGAATCATGACTGGTCAGCTTTCTCATCAACCTGATTCATTAACCCCCGGTATATGGAATTTATGGGGATTTGATTCTGAACAACTATCTGTAACCAATTCTATTGTAGACCCAATAGATAGTTCTAGAAGAATTACAAATGGCAGATGGAATGATATAGTCAGCAATCGTGTTGATGTATTTTTACAACAGTCTGGTTTAAAATACTCTGAGTTACTAGATTTGTTAGGCACATTTTTTATCAACCATGCAATAGATAGTCAATCTAATGGTCGCAGGATTAGAATTATTTCAACAGATGAAGAGAATCCACATACTTGTGAGCTTGATAAATTGAAGTTGGAAGGATTAAACGAAGAAATTCTTTTCAATGCAGTTCGATTCATTAGACTATGGCGTAAACTTGGATGGAGCATGCATGACCTGGATAGATGTATAACAGCACTAAAATCGTTCTATGCACCTGAACCTATCAACATTGATGAAAAACTACTTTTAGATATTGCTAACATACAACGTATCCATGAAAAGAGTGGGGAATCTATAATTAGTCTCTTCAGCTGGTGGGCTAATATAGATTCTGCTTTATATTTAGATTATAATTCAAATAGGGAAGGGGAACCACAACTTGTTTCTACCCTTTATTCAAGGGTTTTTAGAAATAGAGCTAGTGCAAATCCAATTGATCCTATATTTAAAGAAAATCCGTCAATGTTAGAGGGTAGCCTTACTGAAAATACAGTTTCAATATACACGTCTCTTAAAATTAGTTCCTCAGATTACGAACAACTATTACAGAATCCTCTTGTTCTTGATCAAAATGATCAGCTTTCACTTGATAGTCTTTCTGTCCTTTATCGTCATGTAAGTCTTGCTAAAGTTCTTAAATTGACCATTGAAGACTATTTATATGCTCTTGAATTGCTGGAAGTTGATCCATTTAGCAGTACTACCGATACAATGATATTTTTAGAAAATATGGATAAAATTAAGGAATCTGGCTTTGGTGTTAAAGAGATCAGATATCTTTTAAGATATAATAATTCTCAATCCAGATCTAAATTAGGTATAGGATTAACAGAAGATCAAATTTCATTTGTATCAAGTGATATTCGTGATGCATTGCAAAAGATAGCATTAGAAAATACCTTATATGTACAAGATCTAGAAGCCGTACCTCC
The DNA here is from genome assembly GCA_038200885.1 of Candidatus Nitrosocosmicus sp. GTDB lineage: Archaea > Thermoproteota > Nitrososphaeria > Nitrososphaerales > Nitrososphaeraceae > Nitrosocosmicus. The sequence continues at coordinate 231 of JBBRRF010000249.1, read as the reverse complement.
AGATGAGGAACAAAATAGTTTGGTTGAAGTCGATCCGGATAATGTTACATCCGACCCTGATGGAAAACTAACAAGCGAAAAACTTGCATTATTAGATTGGAGTAACGATATCATAGAGAAGATAATCTCTACACTAAATGGTGTATTGGTATATGAAACACATCTAACAGATTTGCCTGCAGGTTTGCCAAACCAGAAATTATCAAACTATGATGGTGGGTTATATGAAGT
>JBBRRF010000248.1:0-3599 GCA_038200885.1 Candidatus Nitrosocosmicus sp. | reverse complement strand
CTCTGAATATAATGTAATAGTTATTCGAGGTTGTCTAATAATCTACAACCGTAGTTTGATTTAATAAATTAGCCATTATTTTGGGTGAACCTATAATGGAACCATCAATTATATCTGAATTGTTGTACCCTGCTATTTTTAGACAAACCTCACAAATTATGACTGTCCCACCATTACTCATAAAATCTGAAACATTTTTTGTTAATGGTTGTAGCCCCAAGTATTGATGAGGATTCTTTACACCAAGCTGCACTCCCTCTATACTTAGCATTAAAGTAACATTATAGCCCATTTTTAGCATAGTTTGCGAATCCAGTAATGCTATAGTTGCTCTCCAGGGTTCATCACTGCTCAAGTGGTAGACCAATTTTGTTTTGTTGATGTTTTGTGCACTGTCTAATGATTGACCGTATACATTAGAATAGCCGTCCTCCGAAAACAAGTTGAAAATATATAAAAAGGTCTGGTCTACTTTAGGTACGACAAACAATGAACTGCTAATAAGAAAAATCGATAAAGTGCAAACAAAGATAAATTTCTTTAGAATTGGATTAATTTGAGTCATATTTATTGTATTACAGTTTAAACTACTTAAATAATATTTTGTTAATCAATTTGATTTAAATGAAATATGTTACAGCCTATGGGGAGAACAGAAATGACTAATTTGCTTTACAGAAATGTTTCAAATAACTCAATTCAATATTTACGGATGAATGTAGGACTATGGTTTTCAAAACCTTGTTAATACTACAGAGGTAATGCTTGCCCCTTTATTCTTTAATCAAGATAGAGATGACTCCTGACTGAAAATTGCAGATATCATTAAAAATAAAGGTTTTATTTCATTGTTAGGATAACTTATCATAGATCGTTACTATAACGGGTAGCTGGTTCGGTGCAAACCGTAATGAATGTCACATGAATCTAATTTTTTATATGTACCAGCAGTAAGATATTGAAGATATAATAAAGAATAAAGACAGTATTTCCCCATATTATTGTAAAAGACAGGTATTCACAATTGCTTAAATAATGGCCTTATAACCTTCTTTATGATTTTAACAATAGATCGTCAGTTGATGGGTTTTGTTATAAAGTATTAACTCTAAGCGGATTGACTACCTTTGGATTTTATGGTACGGTATTTTCATGGACCGACCCCGACATTGATCCAGTAGTTCAAAAAGCTCCAATGGCAGCATCAGGTGATCACGTCTATATTGTTTGGTGGACAGACAGAAACACTCCAAATTCAAATGGTGAACTGATGTTTAGAGCATCTACAGATGGTGGAAGCACATTTGGAGATAAAATAAATCTAAGTAATACAGATGATGCTGATTCTGCTGATGCAGAAATAATTGCATCCGATGAAGGATCAGTAATCATAACATGGTGGGAACGAAATGCTACTGTTAATGAACCCGTGGTCAAAGTCGGTACTGATAATGGACTAACTTTTGGACCTATACTGAATCTTTCAAATAATGGCCCTATTGAAAATATTGATAACGGTGAAGGAGAATAGAGTAGTATTTCCTTCCCACTATTTGAAGCTAATATTCCAATTTAGATTAAATATTTTTGATTAATATTCTGATTTGTACTAATTTGTAATTATATAGTCACTGTAATTAGTATCTAGTTTAGTGGGATTAAGTTAGGCATACTACGCGGGTTCGGTGGGATTAAGTTCCTCATTGTATAGTGGTTCGGTTTGTATAGTGGTTCGGTAAAAATATTCACAGATTTGTGAGTAATTCAGTAACTATCGCCTTTCTTTAGTTTTTGTTTTGTAAAATTCATTTTTATGTATCAATAACACAGATATTACCCGTTAATAATAACAAAATATAGAATTGAATAATCTAAAAATTCTTGGAATGATTTTGATCATGGCATCTATAGGGATTATTACAACAGGTTCTCAGACAGTTTTAGCAGGATTTTTACCACCTACTGCCGATTTAGATATAGATGAAGATGAGTTGGCAGGGAATACCACTAATATGACGATGATGGATGCAGAAACAAATCAGACCACAATTGGAAACATGACTGGTATGATGAATGACTCAACTGGTTAGTTTTTTATTTATTGATTATATTTTCATCAAATTTTCTTTTCTTGTAATATCCCAATTTTGTTATGAATAAGATTAGAATAACTGAAGTTGGCATATATTATATATGATTTATGGGTTTAGGTTCCGTATGGTATAAGGGTTCGGTAAAAAGAGTTAAAGATCTGAGAGTAATCCATTAGTGTTATCGTCTTAAATTACCTTTCAATGATTAATTTAGTGTTATATCCAATACATTAAATGATTTATATGATTAAATTCTATTGTATTTGTGGTAATAAATTAAAGTCACCAAAAAATATTAAATAATTACTTTTTATCATATCTTGTATATTTGTGGTCTATGTTCGTAAGACGTTTAATCTTCCTTATTCTTGGGATGATTTCCTTTATAGGAGCTTATTCTATTGGTGCATCAAGTGATATAACCAAAGAAAAAGCAGAACAATTAAGAATAGAATTTGACAAAGATGAGATGAAAAACATAGATAGGAACAAGATTTTTCTAAACAATCTTGTAATTTCACTTGAAATGTTTATACCCGGTTTTGGAACTGGATTTGGTATGTTTGTAGGCTATTCAACAGGATTTACATCAAATGCAATATCTGAAGCTTCTAATAATCTTGATAGAGCATCAACATTTGAAGAGTTAATTAAACCGTATGGAGTTATGGAGATTTTCGCTTATGGATTGGCAATATCAAGAAGTGGGATGATAATTTTTCCGATAATCAGGAAACAAAAACAACTATGGAAAGAATATGTTATTTTCTTACTCATAGAAATAGTAATTGTTGTTATAGTTCTTTTAATAGCAGCTACCATAGAATGGAATACGATCAAAGAATTATGAAAATTAAAGGATTAATAAATCCAGTTGGATGTTTGATATCTACAAATTTTTTATGATCAAGTGAATGTGTTGATAAAATGGAACTAATAAATTTATGGAGAAAAAGGATGTATGACAATAAAAGTCGATAAATACAATACAACTATTTTTTTTCAGAATAAACCTATTTGTCTATTAGCTTACCACCAATTCTTTATGAGCATATGTATAAACATATTTAAATATGCCAATTTCTAACAAACAAAAGATAAGATTGATTGACATAAGAATATTTGGAATATCATTGATCGTCGCAACAGTAGGAATTGTTGCAGTAGGTTCTCAAACTGTTCTAGCAAGTATTTGTCCACCAATGTGCGCAGATGTAGATGTAGATGAAGCTGAGATGGCGGGCAATAATACAAATATGACGATGATGGATGGACTAAATCAAACCGAAAGTGAAAATATGACTGGTACGACAAATAACTTTACCGGTTAATTTTTTTTAATGTTTGTTAATTCTTGTTTTGACTTTTGAAGTTTTCTATTTTCTTTATTTTGTTATATTGGTTTTATGATGAATATGATAAACTATAACTTGTATACCCATATACTATGCGGGTTCGGGGGAATCGTGTGGATATCCACATGGGTTCATATAACAAAATAATAAT
>JBBRRF010000247.1:0-3610 GCA_038200885.1 Candidatus Nitrosocosmicus sp. | reverse complement strand
TTTTAAGGAGAAGGTATCCAGATATTTCAGAACCAGAAGGTTTGGTCTAAATATGAGGAACTATTTACTGAGGACGGTTTAGGAATATATATGAAGTGGTATACCATACATACCAAAACTAAGCAACATGGTGTAACCCATGTAGGTAATTAAAAGTGTAACCTGTCTGTGTAAGTACAACAGTTAACCACTGCTAATTACGCAAGATATCTAATGATTATTACCCATAATTATTTACATTTTTTATTTTTCCTGTCCTCACCTGGCTAAGATTTGTGTTTGCAAATAATTGCATTTGAAACTTAATGTTTAATTCTCATCAACTAAACTTGGATCTATTGAGTTGTAAAGGACTTTGCATAAGATACGATAGAGTAAGTGGAGGAAAAGAATCTGTTTATGCTTTGGGATATAAGCGGTGTTCAGGATGCAGTTTATACATTAAATTTAGTGGTACTCGCTGTCCATGTTGTAGTTATCCTTTGCGAACTAAAAAGAGAAATTAATAAGATAAATTAGAATCTAAACAAGGTTGATTTGCTTTGAATTCTGATGAACAATTATAATTTCTTGTACTACTTTCTAAAAAGAGTCTAATTGTTTTTAAAAAAAAAGTTGTTCTCTTGTTTCCCTCATAATAATAGAGATGCTTATTCTGTCTTGTGAAGCATTTGTATATGATGGTTTAGCTAAAATACTTAAGGAAATTTGAATTACAAATGGTTAGCATTAAGTAATACAACTATCGGTACCCTAATGGCATCTCTTGATAGGAATATCGTCATAATAGCTCTTCCTTCAATTGCCAACGAATTACACACCTCTCTGATTACACTAGTCTGGATAGCAATTGGGTACTGGGTAGTAACGGCTTCAATGTTATTGACATTTGGAAGACTCGCTGATATGTTTGGGCGAGTCAAATTGTATAATCTCGGATTTGCTTTGTTTACAATAGGGTCTGGACTTTGTTTTGTGTCCCAAACAGGAGAACAATTGATTGTTTTTCGAATTATCCAAGCATTAGGAGCCGCTTTTATTTTTTCTAACAGCTCTGCCATCTTGTCCGACTCATTTCCAGAATCTGAGAGAGGAAAAGCTTTGGGAATTAATCAAATATCTATTGTCGTTGGGTCAGTCATGGGCTTGGTGATCGGCGGGGCTTTAACCTCATATTTTGGATGGAGGTCTATATTCTGGATAAATATTCCTATAGGAATATTTGCGACATTATGGGCATTCTCTAAACTAAAAGAATTGGGAACGATAAAAAAGGAAAAAATTGATTGGCTGGGAAATTTACTATTTGCTGGAGGATTAATAACCCTTTTATTTGGAATAACATTCGGTTCTTTTCATCTATTAAACATTTTCGAAATAATCCTGTTTGTGTTGGCTGGAATCTCTTTGTTATTACTATTTTACAAGAATGAGAAAAAAGTTAGTTTCCCCATGATGGACCTTACCTTATTTAGACTTAGACTCTTCACCAGTAGTAATATTGCGATTTTCTTTAACTCTCTTGCGCGTGGAGCCTTCACTTTCGTGATGGTATTTTACCTTCAAGGACCGACGATGCTCCTAAACCCATTAGACTCGGGTATCTATTTAATTCCAGTCTCTCTGGCATTGGCTATAGTCGCTCCTATAACTGGTTGGTTTTATGATAAATATAGGTCTCAGATTATCTCTCAGACTGGATTGATTGTATCTGCAATAGGTTTTATTCTCCTTGCTACCATGGGTTCAAGGATTTCGTATATAGATGCCATACTGCCACTGGCACTCATAGGAGCTGGTATGGGAATATTTACATCGCCCAACAGAGCCACCATAATGAACTCAGTACCGCCTAATAGAAGAGGAGTAGCGGCCGGTATTAGTACTACATTGGTTATGACTGGAAGTGCATTTAGCATAGGATTGGTCTTTTTGATATTTTCCGCTTTGTTACCATCCGAGGCTGTCGATGCCCTCTTCTCAGGTTCAACTGTCCACACAAATCAAGATTCAATTCAATTCACTAACACAAACCTGGACAGATTTATTTTATCTATTCACGTGATATTCATTATTTCTGCAATATTGATGATATCTTCAGTATTAATTCAGCGCAAAATGAAATGAGTGAATCTGGAACAAAGCTCATTTTTTGATTCATTCGTCTTAGAATGGATATGACCAGATGCAGTCGTATTTTTTTTAATTGGGATTATATGTAAACCATTCGTCAATAGATTTAACTATACTATTTATATTAGACGAGATCCATAAATCATACTAGTGGTAAAAAAATTATCATCAATGACAAATGAGAATTTCCTAGTCTATTTGTTAAATCCTTTTTGCCTTTCTGATGCACCGGGTATCTTCCACTGGTTATCATTAAAGGAGGGATTTTCTAAATAATACCTTTTGATTATGAGAATGAAAACATAATCATAAATGCAGTTGAAAAAGTTAACAAAGATGTAGTAAATATAGCCAGCGTAAGAATGGTCAAGGATCAATTATTACGAATATTTCCTGTAGAAGGTGTAGGTTCGGGAGTAATAATAGATAAGAAAGGCTACATATTGACAAATAATCATGTCATTGAGAAGGCAAACAAGTTAAAAGTTACAACCACAGACGGAAACGTTTATGACGGAATAGTAATTGGAACAGACAGTATTACTGATTTAGCTATAATTAAAATCGAATCAAAAGATGCATTGTCTTACGCCGAATTAGGCAATTCGGATGAATTGAAAATAGGACAAATAGTAATTGCGATTGGGAATCCTTTTGGTTTAGACGGTGGTCCATCTGTTACCGCAGGAATTATAAGCTCGTTAAGCAGAAAATTGCAGTTTGAGCGAGGTATCATGGAGCTTGTTCAAACCGATGCATCGATCAATCCGGGAAATTCAGGGGGTCCACTCGTAAATACCAAAGGGCTGGTAATTGGAATAAATACTGCAAAAATGCCCTCTGCGCAAGGTATAGGATTTGCAGTGCCGATAAATGTTGCAAAGATGATAATAAATGAATTAATAATGAATGGACGCGTTACCAATAGGCCATGGCTAGGGATATCCACAATAAAGATTACAAGTGAATTAGCAAATTCTTATGGACTACCAACCAACAAGGGATCTTTAATTGCAGAGGTACAAAGAGATGGTCCCGCCCACATCGCTGATTTGCGTAAAGGGGATATCATTGAATCAGTAGATAGAATAGAAATAACTGATCCATATCAGATTTCTAACCATATCCGAAAGAGAAACATTAAAGACCGAATAATCATTCAAATCAATAGATATGGAAAAAAAATGGATAAGGAAATCGAATTAATGCCTCATCCCACAAATTTTAATTAAGAGCCTATCCCAAAATTATCTTTCTGTAGATGATTATGCAGCAAGAGAACTGTACTAGTCCAAGATAGTTTTCGGATTTTTTCTCATAGCGGGTAAACAGTTTCCTGAATCTGTTGTGCCAAGAGTTTGTTCTTTCTACAACCCATCTTTTAGGAGAATGTTTTTTATGATATGGTTTAGATTTTGTCTTTTCTTCTTCTTCATCAACTTCATCTCCTCCTTTCTTTTTCTTCTTGGTTGGTATG
>JBBRRF010000246.1:0-3619 GCA_038200885.1 Candidatus Nitrosocosmicus sp. | reverse complement strand
TGAGGAGGTGTGGAATATAGCCAAACAAGATTTGCTTGTACTGGAATATTACTCATCCTTTGAGGATTTTAAGGAGAAGGTATCCAGATATTTCAGAACCAGAAGGTTTGGTCTAAATATGAGGAACTATTTACTGAGGACGATTTAGGAATATATATGAAGTGGTATATCAGTGAATTACATTCTTTCAGAATCTTTGTAGATTGTATTGTTAGTTAGTAGTTTGGAGTCGAGATAAAAAACATGTAGTGGTATCTCCATTTACTAATTGTCGATTACTGCCGGTTTTCCTATTTATCTTTGCAAGTATTCTTTTTCCTATTGTTACTATCAGCAGTTTAACTTATCTCTAATGTCTTGAGATTGAGTTCTCAAATCTTCAGCTTGATCCTCTGTTAGTGAACCACGTTTTTCACTGGGTTTTATTTTGTTTGTGAAAGCACCAAACTTACCACATGCGGAATTGTCGTTGTTTGGATTGTCATCGCTTAAGATTTTGACTACTCCTTTCAATGTCGCAGTAAGACTTGTCTTCGTACTTTGAGGAATGTTTTGTAAGTTCTCAACATTAGACACTATCTCTTCTATTACTTCAACAGGAGTGGCTCCATCAGGACATCCATCTGTATCTTCAATTCCATTGTATGTTTCAGGCTCATTGGGACATTGATCTACATCATCGTTAATACCATCACCATCTGTATCTTCAATAACTCCATCAGGACATCCATCTGTATCTTCAATTCCATTGTATGTTTCAGGCTCATTGGGACATTGATCTACATCATCGTTAATACCATCACCATCGGAGTCAAGAGTTGCAAGTACTGATTGAGATGGCAGGATGGTTGTTATTGGTGAAAGAAATAACAGTAGGAATGATATAGACAGGATAATAAGAGCGCTATTCCTTCGTCCAGTTGTGCTCTTTTTTAACATATTAATTAAACATAAGAACAAATATAAACAATAATTTATGTATTTAGGAGGAAAAATAGGGAAAGAGTTTTTAGAATTATATACTTTGGAAAAAATGCTTTGTCGCCTAACTCGATTTATTTAACTGGGGTTTGATAGATGAGATATCTGTGGAAGACTATTGGCATTCTTACAATAGATCCTGAATTGCCCGAGGATGTAGAAAGGATGTTTGACCTTGATTTTTAGGATTAGAAAAAGTTTACAAAAAACAATAGTCATTATTACCAATAATAAAAGATAAAGACTGCTAACTTTAACAGGAGTGCAATACGAATCATTCCAGAAAGGATAGCGATAGAACACTTTATTTCCAACTTATAAAAATACAAAATAATGAGTGAAGTATTTAGAAACAGGTTAACAAAAGTATAATATACCATTTAGCATAAATGTCTAAACTTGTAAAGTCACTTTCCTCTATAGACTACGTAAAGTCGTCTTTAACTATACCATTTAGTATATGTATTCTAAACAGTTGTAGTTACCACATAAAATTTTAATAAGAAAACCCTTTTTTTATGTCAAATTTGTTTCACAAACCTCTGGCCCCACTTCAATATTGTCTATGTGAAGCAACAGGTCAAATCAAATAACACGAGATTCAGGATGCTGCCAATAGTAGATTAGTATTTGTTATTCATTCAAACTTTTTTATACTTATACTTTTAAGTTCTAAATCTCTTTAACAGTAAAGAAGTACCAAAAACTAGCGAATCGATGAAATGGGTGGAAAAGGATAAAGATGACAGTAAGAGCGTTTCAAATCTAATCTTGAAATACGTCTGCCTTTTGTTAGTTTCATTTACAGCGTGATAAAGCCTTATTTACATGTGATTCAATTTTCAATGTATAGGAATTTACTTGCAGGATTTGCAAATTATGAAAAAACACTTTCTGGTATTTTTCTCCTTTAATATTGTATTTACGGGTGTATTATTATCATTAGTATTAGTGTTGTCATACAATATTTTTTCCACATTATTTTCCCAGACTTTTGCTGTATCTCCTGCGTTTGATGAATCTTTAATCTCTGACAATGAAATTAGTAATCAGAGGAGTGATTTTATTCAAACTTATGGTAATGCAAGTACTCATTTGGGGTCTGATTATACAAACATATTAGCAGTAAATTACGTTAGTGATGGAAAAACTTTGAATACTACCTTTTGGTTAGCATCAAATTCCGAAAATGCTTCAATATATAGTCAGCCTGACAAAAGTATTAGATACGGTATGCTTATTGCCATTGTAACACTACCTGAAAATTCAGGATATAACGGAGCAAATTATGATTATTATATTGAAGCAAAGGATGGAAAATGGAGCGAATATCTTTACCAATTATCATCTACAGGCGCCCGTGCGCTTGTATATTCTAAGGAAAATTACACCATACCCTTTGGTGGTTCTACGATAGGTCCAGGATATGTTAATCTTCGATTGGACATTGATTCCATACATTCTCCTAGCAATTATGGTTTATCATTTTATACAGCTGAATCCTTCAAATCAAATGAAGTTAGGGATTTTACAAACTGGATTGCTGTTCCGCCTGGTACAATAAACATTTTAACAGATCCAAAGGATTTAGCCATAAGACAGGGAGATGAGCAACTGGTTCCTTCTGAATTTGAAACACCCCTATCTGATAATGTTACTAGTATAATATTTGACAACGACTCATCTTACAGTTTTGACGGCTTGAATGTATCTGCCGAAAGAGTTCATCCCCCATTATTTAGGGTAAAGGCTTCCCCACAAACACCAGTAGGCGTATATGATATACCAATTTTGGCTTCAATGCTAATACAAACCACATCATCAAAATTGCCTATGTTTAATGATACCGTAACTGGAATTGCAGATCCCGAGTTTCAAATATCTAAGAAATATCCTACAATTGGATACATAACTAGTAAAGCAAATTTGACAATTACTGTACTTCCACCTTTAACTGTAAATGAAACATTTACCGCCTTTTGGGAGATATGGGGTAACGCAATAGCGCTTGTGATTGCTGGGGCAGCGGGCGCCTTTGCAACATTTCTTGTGGATCACTTGAAAAGCAGAAGAGAACACAAATAACGAAATAGAATTCAATAACCTTCATACTCAGTGTTGCTTTTACCTATATATTCCGCGCTATGTGATATTGAAAACCATGTGTATTATTGCGATATATGTTTTCTTTATGGCTTTTGTGGCTTTAAGAGAATCGACCTAGATATTACTCAAAGTGGTAAGTGATCCAGATCTGTGATCGATATCACAAAATACGTTTATGAGAAATTCAATTCAAACGAGTCTTATATTAGTACGATCTCTAGACACCACAGAAGCTCATGTCAGCGTTAAGCTGGATCCCGATCTAACCTTAAAAGATACTTTAGATAATCCGTGACACACAGGTGTCCATATTTGATAAATGTAATATCAAAGAAGTGGTGATAATTTCTGGTCATATGGAAACAAAGTTTAACTTTGTTTCCAATATTTGGTACATAAAACAATACAGGATAGACATGATAAACTTGATGATGATCTACATAATTATTTCTAAATAACGTTAATTTTAAGTTAATGGTTAGTTAACAGCTGTGTAAATGATAAGATATATCCATCTGTAAACTAGTTGTGC
>JBBRRF010000245.1:0-3643 GCA_038200885.1 Candidatus Nitrosocosmicus sp. | reverse complement strand
TTTATTCCATCAAAATGGAAAACATGAAGCAAGAGCTGATGCTAAAAGCGTCGCTATATAACAAGTTTTTGTCTCTTTAGACAAGACGTTAAATAAAGATTATTTGTAATCAGGATGAATCATGCAACACAGCAGCTTATACAGAGTCATTGATCATTTGTCTTAAATCAACTAAACGGATGGGTTTTTGAATTAGTCCCTCAATTCTTGCCTTTTTAAAATCTTCTTTATCTTTCAAATCTGCCATATCAAAAGCCGTCATCTAAAAAATTTTTACTTTGCTGGTAATCTGTCTTATGTTCTTAGCAAGATCTATTCCACAAATACCTGGCATTCTCAAGTCTGTTATTATCAGTGAATGTTTATCGGCAGTTTCCTTATAAAACTCCAAAGCCAATACCGGGTCGGTGAAAGAGACTACGTCATACCCTTACTTTTTCAAAAATTCATTGAAAAAAGACGCAAGTTCCTGTTCATTATCCACTGCAATCAAGGAATGTGGAGATGACAATGGCAATAGGTTTGCTTTTTTTAAATATTTAACTTTATCGAAATTATTTAGAAAGTACAATAGATGAACAGACGGTGCTAATAGAGAATTTTAATAGGTATTTGGACTTGCCTCCCTTGTATAAAATCTATAATTTTCTCCGTCCAAAATACATATGATATAAGCATACATTCTCGGTCGGATTCTTAAAAAATTAGATACTAGAGGAATTAATCCAATTTCTGACGACGACGACAAGAAAATTATATCACATCAACTACTGTGGAATGTCTTTCTTGCTCTTGGTAGATTCATTTCAAATTTTATCACAGGTATAGGTGACAATACGGGTGCTCCAATGTACATGTCTTTAGCCATAATTTTTGCAATTCTAACATTATCGAAATGCATAGAATCAGAGAAGTGAGGATGGAGATAATTTTTTTGCCCGGACATGGTAGATGTTATAAATTTTGATCATACAACTTTGGGATAGGAAAGAAATGAAGCGAGCGTTGATATCGTGATGGGTGAGATTTCTCATAATATTATTTTGAAAAATCTATGCCATATGTTCAACTGGAAGAACCATAATTAATTTTCCTTTAGGAGGGTTCCATTGGAAATCCTGGTTATATTTACTAAGATGAATTCATGCAGATTTCGTCTTTGGATTTATCCTTTCTATATTTGTAAACGGGCTCTACCAATGGATGGGCACAATCATTTTTCAGCTATGACTGTGGGGTTTGAGTATTGGAGGTAAAGAGGTTCAAGTAATTTATATCGCTGTTGAAGTTTATTTTACTTTTAAGATATATGATCAATAGTGAATTATCTGATCCGCATTGAACCTAATCTTCTATTAACGCTAATAAAAATAAGGAGATGGTGTTACAAAAGACTATAACTTTATTCCATCCGGGCAGAGACGATCAATTTATTAGAATATCTTAAAATTATCAATTAATATCTTAAATTGAAGAACAAGGATTCAACTACTCGTCATTTGCTAAGGGTGCTAACAATCACAAATTCCAAAATGATTGAATTATCATTATTTTTTCCAGGTTTTCAAAATTGTTTGTATACAACATTTTACTATTTTGGTAAGGAAGTATAATTATCCACTTCATAAGTTATAAATTCTTTGACATTCATGTTTAGAATAATATTACCTCCAACTTCATATGTTTTTGATTTTGGAATATCATACCTTTGTACATAATTCCCCAATACAACGATCTTATCCTTTGTTTCCTTCATGATAAAGCCTACAAAGTCTTTATTTAATATTTTAACTCCTTTGCTAAACAATGAATTAGGATAATTGCTTGGTAAGCTATGGTCGATGTTTGTGGGAAGATGTCGTGTATCAATTTTATCATCAACATGTGACAGACCATTTCTTTCTACGGGATATTTACTCGATATTTTTTTTATTGTTGGATCCGTTAACAGATTTCTGCCCGTTGTTCTAATCTCAGAAAAAGAAATATTATTTCTCCCATTTTGTTTTTCAAATACCGCCAAATTATCAACTGTTTCTTTATTTACATGACCAATATAAGGAGAATTTAAACTCATTACACCTCAATTAGATATTTAATAATTGTCATGATTACATATATCTATTGAATCTATTAAGGGTATCAATCAATATCTCGCTATTAATACAATTTAATCACTATTATGTCATAAATTTTGAATGATTCCTCCTATAGAGTCATTAAATTGTCATTAAATTGTCATTAAACACCATTGATCAAGAATTAGAACAAGTACTTCATGAATTCTAATAAAAAAACTATTCGTCTTAATTCCCTAATTTTATTTTATGATCAATTAATGCTGATGGGTTATCCAGAGTTGCTTCGATTAATGTTCTATCGGATTTTATTTGCCTACTTTCGGCTTTTTTCAGTTGGTAATTCCTATGTGATAACACATTTAGCGTAATGCCAAGTGAAATTAAATCGTTTTGAATCACACCTATAACCTGGTTTAAAGTCTTAGGTTCTTCATAGCCGGACGAACCAAGGGACGAGAAAGATGCAGTAAATCTTTCTTCGTTATTACCAATTTTATCAAGACCCTCGATATATAACATTATTTTCCGTCTTCATTTATTTTAAAAAATTCTCGAATTAAATAAATGTGATCACCATCACCAAACGTGTTTTTTCCTAAGTCGTATATTACTAGATGAATATTGGTATTCTAGTCTTTGTTATCATAATACCTGTCATTAAGATTGGAATCTTTTGGTTAATTTATTACCCTACTGGTTGTTACAGTTTAGGCTCAAGGGCACCGCAACGAAATATGAATAATCTGACACAATTGTATAACCAAGGGATTTAGTATCATATAATGCAAGCCCAACCTTCTAGAAAAGGATTTGATACAAATTTTCAAGCCACATTCAAGGGGACCGACCAAGTCAGATGTTCTTGAAATTATGAAAATAGTCATAATTCTTTTAATTTGGAAATAATTGTCCAGAAAAGTGATATGATTTCCATTTTTAGTAGCCTGATTAATATTTGTGTATTACAATTTAAAATGAGTTGAAATCGTATATTTCGATTTATAGAAACGATTAGAGCAATCTATTAGCGATATGCCCCATTACATACTTAATAGATACTAAATGTATATATATATGATATGACAAGTGAAAAATATTCTAATCGTATAATGATGTCTTTACATTCTCTCCATGAGGCTATTGCAGCCAAGAAAAATGAAAAATAAACAGGTGGATATTTTATTAAGTAATAAAATGGCTGATGTCTTATTTCAAAAATTCAATAAGGTAAATGATAACTAAATAATGCAAATAACCGGCAATGACGAATTAAAAAGGTACTTGTTAGATAGAAATGATATTTTAGTATCTACAAATTTAAGTAATGAAGAGGAACTATTCAACAATGAAACAGGCGAATCTGCTATTGATAGGTTTCCTAGTTGTTGTACTTACACAGATAGGTTACACTTTTAATTACCTATACCACTTCATATATATTCCTAAATCGTCCTCAGTAAATAGTTCCTCATATTCAGACCAAACCTTCTGGTTCTGAAATATCTAGATACCTTCTCCTTAAAATCCTCAAAGGATGAGTAATATTCCAGTACAAGCAAATC